>DAOSLL010000024.1:0-15295 GCA_035368905.1 Rhodoferax sp. | reverse complement strand
CGCCCAAATCCGCCGGTGCAAATAGGGGAAGTTATTTCTGACCACATCCTAAGGCCGTCAGACCCACTGGCTGCGATGATCTGGCTGGCAGCAGGTGGTGCCCATCACCACCTGGGCACAAGCTCGCTTTTAAGTTGCTTGCGCAGCGCCGCGTAGTCTGGCACCACGCTGCGCACGGTGTCCCAAAAGCGCGGGCTGTGGTCCATCGCCCGCAGGTGGCTGAGTTCATGCGCTACCACATAGTCCAGCACCGGCAGGCTGAAATGCAGCAGCCGCCAGTTCAGCCGAATCGTGCCGTCGGCGCGGGCGCTGCCCCATCTCGTGCTGGCGTTGCTCAGGGCCAGCTTCTTCCATTGCACGCCCAGCAACGGGGCAAAATGGTCGAGCCGCTGCTGAAAAACATGCCGGGCATGGCACATCAGCCAGGCTTGCGTGGCAGCGCGGATTTGCTCTGGCGTGGCCTGCTGCGACAAGGCAAGGTACAGCACCTGACGTGACGCGGCATGCTGGCCTGGCGTGCTGTCAGCGCTGGCACTGGCTGGCGTTGCGGTTTCAGTGAGAGCTGCCGGGTGCTGGCCTGGCCCGCTTTCAACCACCAGATGCGCACCCCTGGCACCAAAGCGGTGCACCGTGTCAAGCGCGATGACAAGGTTTTGCCCCAAAAAGGGCAGCACGACGCCATCGCGCCAGTCGATCACCTGGCTGGCCTGGCGCGTGAGGCGCTCGCGCGACGCTTGCAACTTGCGCAAAATCCAGGAGGCTTTGGCTTGCAGCGCGTCGTCCACGTCACGCAATGTGACCCATTTGGGCGCTCGCACCGCCAGTCCGTCCGGCCCGACACAAAAGCCAATGCTGCGCCGCTGGCCCCGGTTGAACTCATAGTCCACCAGCAGTTGGCCCAGACGGACCTGACGGTTAGCCCTTGGGTGGCCAAAATCTGCTTCTTTTTTTATAGCTACTGGCGCTTTATCTGTATGGGCTAGAGGCCGATTTGGCTCAAAAATATCAAGGGTGAAACGCAGCAGCGGATGCATCGGTAGTTGCCTGGCCAATGTTCAGCAATACGCCTCGGGGTCAATGCGGCGCATCTCGGCCTCGATCCACGCCTGCGCGTCCCGCATTAAGGCTTTCGGGTCGCGTCCTTCACTGGGCATCTGCGGACCAATTGACACCCGCACCACCCCGGCATGTTTGACAAAACCATCGCGCGGCCAGCAGCGCGCGGTGGCCACGGCAATCGGCACCACCGGCACACCGGCCTCCACCGCCAGCCGCGTACCAGCCGTCTGGTAGGTACCTTCCTGGCCACGCGCAATGCGGGTGCCTTCCGGAAACATCATCACCCAGGTGCCTTGCGCCAGCAGACGGCGGCCCTGCGCGATCACATGTTTCATGGCGACGGTGCGCGATTCGCGGTTGATGTGGATCATGTCTAGACGCGCCATCGACCAGCCAAAAAATGGCACTTTCAGCAGTTCACGCTTGAACACAAAGGCCAGCGGGTGCTGCATCAGGGTCGGCAGCCACAGGGTTTCCAGTGCTGACTGATGTTTGGCCAGCAGCACGGCCGCGCTGCCTTTGCCCACCGGCAGGTTGTCCATGCCCAGCACTTCCATGCGCACGCCCAGAATCACCCGCGTGCCCCACATCACCACCCGAAACCAGTTGACCGCTGTCCACCAGGCGGCACTGCGCGGTGCCACCAGCGACACCAGCAACACCGCCAGCGTCCAGGGCATCACCGTGACCACCATCCAGACCATGTGCAAGACCGAGCGAATCAGCGCCATTAGATGACTTTTTGGGCTCCAGCCCTTATGCGATAAGCGCGGATAGCTATCGTTTTCATACTCTGATGGCGTTCCCAGGTGGCTGACCGGGTTCCCTGGTCACAGCGACTGCGCCTCACGCGTCAAGAAAAATTCAACAAATGCCGCCAGGTCCTCGTGCGCCACGGTATGTGGCGGAAAGCTGTCGGGCACGCTCTGACCACGCAGCATGTCGCTCTTGCCGGTCAGCACCAGGTGCGGCTCGCAGCCCGCTGCAGCGCCAGCTTGCAGGTCGCGCAACGAATCCCCCACCACCGGCACACCTTTGAGGCTGATGCCATAGCGCTCGGCGATCTGCTCAAACAGGCCCGATGCCGGTTTGCGGCAGCTGCAGACATCGCTGGCGGTATGTGGACAATAAAACACCGCGTCGATGCGACCACCCAGTGCACCCAACTGCTGGTGCATTTTGGTGTGGATGTCGTTAAGCGCCGATACCTCAAACAGGCCGCGCCCGAGCCCGGACTGGTTGGTGGCCACTACCACATGCCAGCCGGCATGGTTGAGCCGGGCGACAGCTTCGAGTGCACCCGGCAGCGCCTGCCATTCATCGGCCGACTTGATGTACTCGACACTGTCTTGGTTGATGGTGCCATCGCGGTCAACAATGACCAGTTTGATCGGGTTCATGACATGGGCCTGTGGTGAAACATCGGGTTGCCGGGGTAATCAGGCAAACATCAGGCCGCCAGCCGGGACAGGTCGGCGACCCGGTTCATCGCTTCAAACAGCGTTTTCAGCAGGCCAAGCCGGTTCATCCGCAGGTCCAGCGCATCGGCATTGACCATCACCCCTTCAAAAAAAGCATCGACCGGCGCGCGCAGCGCTGCCAGGGTTTGCAATGCCCCGGTGTAGTCACCGGCATCAAAGCGGGCCAGGGCGCGCGGTGCGATATCTTGCATGGCGGCGTACAAGGCCACCTCAGCGGCTTCATTGAGCAGCAGTTCACTGACATGCGCATCGGCCACGGTGTCGGCCTTTTTCAGGATGTTGCTGATACGCTTGTTGGCAGCCGCCAGGGCCGGTGCTTCGGGCAGGGCGGCAAAGGCACGCACGGCAGCGAGGCGTTTGGGCACTTCGCCCAGGCGTTGCGGCTTGAGGGCCAGCACGGCATCGACTTCCTGGGCACTGTAGCCTTGCTCACGCAGGGAACCGGCAAGCCGGTCATAGATGAAATCGGCCAGCAGTCGCCCGGCTTTTCCATCCATTGGCACGTCAGAGATCGCCGTCGGTGTCCCAAAACCGGTGCCAGGCTTTTCACTGACACGACCCGTGGGCTGCGCAGGGGTCACCAGAAATTGCGCGCCAAACGCAATAGCGGCACGTTCGATTAAGGTATCGAGACTCAGCGGCAGATCATTTTCAACCAGCATGCGAATGACCCCCAACGCATGTCGGCGCAGCGCAAACGGGTCTTTGTCACCGGTGGGCAAATTGCCAATGCCAAACATGCCGACCAGGGTTTCCAGCTTGTCGGCCAGTGCCACCACCACACCAGTCAGGCTGCGTGGCAAGTCGTCGCCAGCAAAACGCGGCTTGTAATGGTCTTCAATGGCCTGTGCAACATCCTCGCTCAGGCCATCGTGGCGCGCGTAGTAAGCACCCATGATGCCCTGCAGCTCGGGAAATTCACCCACCATGTCGGTCAGCAAGTCAGTTTTGGCCAGGCGTGCCGCCAATTCGACTTTGGCCAACAGATCCGCTGGCATCATCGGCCCACCGGCTTGCAGCATCAGTGCAGCGATATTTTGCGCAATGACACAGACCCGCGCCATGCGTTCACCCTGGGTGCCAAGCTTGTTGTGATACACCACCTTGTCGAGTCCGGCCACGCGCGACTCCAGTGACTTTTTGCGGTCCTGGTCAAAAAAGAACTTGGCATCGGCCAGACGCGGCCGTACCACCCGCTCGTTGCCGCCAATCACCGCGCTGGGGTCAGCCGGGTTGATGTTGCTGACCACCAGAAACTGGTTGGTCAGCTTGTTGCCGCCATCGAGCAGCGGAAAGTACTTCTGGTTGGCCTTCATGGTCAGGATCAGACACTCTTGCGGCACATCGAGAAACTGCGGCTCGAACTGGCAAATCAGCACCTTCGGACGCTCCACCAGCGCGGTAACCTCGTCGAGCAGCGCATCATCCTCAATCGGATGACAGTCGCCGCTGACCTGGCTTGCTGCGGCCGCCAGTTGCCTGGCAATGTCGGCGCGGCGCTCGGCAAAACTGGCCACCACCGCACCATCGGCCAGCAGGCTGGCAGCGTAGTCATCGGCATTGGCTATGAACACCGGCGACTTGAGCGCCTCAAACCGGTGCCCCTGCGTGGTGTTGCCCGCCGTCAGCCCCAGCAACTTGACCGGCACCACCGCGCTGCCATGCAAAGCCACCAGACCGTGGGCCGGACGGACAAAGTTGACGCTGCTCCAGCCCGGCAGCTCGCAATCGGACTCCAGTTGATAGCTCATCACTTTCGGAATTGGCAACTTGGCCAGGGTTTCGTCAAGCGCCTTTTGCAGCCCCAGGTCGAGTGTGGCACCCCCCACCAGGTTGTCAAAAAACAGCGCCTCGGCCTTGCCGTCGGGCGCCTTGCGCAAGGCCGCCACGGCAAATACCGGGTCAGACACGTCGGCCCCGAGCGCCTGCAGCTTTTTCAACAGGGCGGAGGTTGCGACACCTTGCGCATCCAGTCCGACATTGACAGGCATCAGCTTTTGCGTCACCACCTTATCGGCGGCCTTTGCCGCCACTTCGGTGATGTGGCAACCCAGCCGGCGCGGCGAGGCATATGACGTGACCACTGACGCGGGCGAGGCCAGTCCCAACCCTCGCAACTGGTCTGCCAACAGCCTGGCGAAGGCTTCACCGAGTTTCTTGAGTGCCTTGGGCGGCAGCTCTTCAACAAACAATTCAACGAGGAGATTTTGCGAGGTCATTTCAGTTACTGGTCGGGAAAAGACAGGGCGATTTGCGAATGCGCAAAGTTGCTCAGGATGCGGTCGAAAACAAGTTACCCAATTGGCCGCTGGATTGAAGATGCAATGCCAGACGCAAAGCGCAACATGTGGCAAGCCACACCAGCGATTTGCAGCGACACAGTGCGGCCCAACCCGCCGAACCAAATGGGAAAGCTATTGACGACCATGTGCTTGACATCAAACATCGGCCATCTGCGCTACCCAGGCGCGCGGGGCCATCGGGAAACCTAGCCGCTTGCGGCTGTCAAAATAGCTTTGCGCCACGCCACGTGCCAGGGTGCGGATGCGCCCGATGTAGGCAGCGCGCTCGGTCACCGATATGGCACCACGGGCATCAAGCAAGTTAAAGCTGTGTGCGCATTTCAGCACCTGCTCATAAGCTGGCAGCGCCAGTTGCGCTTGCATCAAGTGTTTTGCCTGCTTTTCATGCGCGGTAAACGCGGTGAACAAGAAGTCAGCGTCGCTGTGCTCAAAGTTATAGGTGGACTGTTCGACCTCGTTTTGCTTGTAAACGTCGCCGTAGCTCAGCCGGGTGCCGTCTGGTGCTTCGGTCCAGGTCAGGTTAAACACGTTGTCAACCCCTTGCAGGTACATCGCCAGACGCTCCAGCCCGTAGGTGATCTCGCCGGTGATCGGCCGACAATCAATGCCGCCAACCTGCTGGAAATAGGTGAACTGGGTGACTTCCATGCCATTGAGCCATACTTCCCAGCCGAGCCCCCAGGCACCGAGCGTGGGGTTTTCCCAGTCGTCCTCGACGAACCGGATGTCGTTTTGTTTCAGGTCAAAACCCAGCGCTTCAAGCGACCCCAGGTACAGCTCCAGGATGTTGCTGGGGGCTGGCTTGAGCACCACCTGATACTGGTAATAGTGCTGCAGCCGGTTTGGGTTTTCCCCGTAACGGCCATCTTTCGGGCGACGGCTCGGCTGCACATAGGCAGCCTTCCAGGGCTCGGGGCCGAGCGCCCGCAAGAAGGTGGCGGTGTGCGAGGTTCCCGCCCCGACTTCCATGTCATAAGGTTGCAAAAGTGCACAGCCCTGAGCATCCCAATACGACTGAAGTTTCAAAATGATTTGCTGGAAGGTCAACATAAAGCGAAGGGGGTGAGGTCTGAGGCCACCCGAAATTGGTAAAAGCGCGCGCCAGAAACAGCGCGCCTGAAGCCGATTTTAGGGGCTCATTCCATCTCCAAATCATCCATGTCGTTGTTATCTCGCCTTGCCTTGCGTTTGCAATGTCTGCCCCAGGGTGCCTTGATACGAATGATTTGGAAATGGAATCAGGCCTGCACTATGGCGCTGATGCCGATTTTGCCGACCACCGGCAGCCTGTCGGACTGAGGGATCGAGCAGCGAGAAGCGACCCCAGTGGCGGGGTGCCTGATTTCAAGCCATAACCCCGCCATGGATCAAAAGGCCGGTGCAACCGGGTTGTTGCGGGCGGTTCGCAGCCGCTGCGCCACAAGTCCGACGGCTTCTTGGGCGCGGCCCCGCCACTATCGCCGAAGCCGGTGTCGGCCCGATAACGCCGCCGCCAGCAACACCGCTGCGGCTAACGACCAAAGCGGCCACAAGCCCCAGCGCGAGACCCAGAAGGCATATGGCGTGATGCCAGTGCGACCCTGTACTTGCGCCGACAGGATAGCCGCCGTGTGGGGTGCCAGGGCATGGGTGACGCGGCCCAGGTGATCGACGATGGCAGTGCGCCCGGTATTGGTGGCCAGCAAAAAGGCGCGGTCAAACTCCAGAGAGCGCGCACGGGCAATCTGCAGGTGCTGATCCATCGCCAGGCGTTCACCAAACCAGCCCAGGTTGCTGATATTGACCAGCAGGGTGGGGGCTCGCACCGGATCAGCAAAATGGCGGGCCATTTCTTCACCAAACAGGTTTTCATAACAGATCGTCGTCGCCAGTCGCTGCTGCTGCCAGTCAAACGTCGGCTGCACCGGCGCGCCTCGGTTGAAGTCACCGAGCGGGATCTTCATCAGATTGGTAAACCAGCGAAACAGCGGTGGAATAAATTCACCAAACGGCACCAGATGCTGCTTGTCATAGCGCCAGGCTGACGCTTGGCCCGGCTTGAAACCCACTACCGAGTTGGTGTAACCCTCGGTAAAACTGCCCAGCGGCAGTCCCACCAGCGCAGCCTGTTCGCCGGTGGCAAAGCGCTGTTGCAAGGCATGCCAATAGCCGTCTGGCAATTGCTCGGGCAACAGCGCCAGAGCGGTCTCGGGGGTGATGATGAGTGCGCTGCGGCTGGCCTGCAACTGATCGCCATACCAGCGCAGGGCGGCTGGCACGCCGGTGGCCGACTCGAACTTTTCTTCCTGCGCGATATTGCCTTGCAGCAGGGTCACGCTCAAGGTGCCCGCATCGGCCCCGGCTGGCGCTGGAAAATGGGCGCAAAGCCCTGCTGCCACCAACACGACAAGCAAGCTGACCAAGCGCTTGCGCCAGTTGTCAGCGCGCACCGCCAGCGCCAGCAGCGCTGCCAGCGCCGCAGCGGCAAAGCCGACACCGTAGCAGCCAACCCAGGCCAGCAACGGGGCCAGCGGGCCGTCAATTTGCGCATAAGCCACAGCACCCCAGCCAAAACCGCTCAGCCAGACACCCCGCGCCAACTCGGCAAGCAACCAGAGTGCTGCGAAAACCATAGCTTCCAGCACACTACCCATAAGCGCTAGAGCCCTAAAAAGCCCACAAATCAACGCGTAATACAGCGCCAGCACCGCCGCTAGCCCCAGCACCGCCAGGCCCGCCAGCGGCGCGGCCAATCCACCATAGGTGTGCATTGATGTGTAAAGCCAGGCAAAGGTCAGAGACAGCCAGGTCAGCGCAAACAGCCAGCCCAGCATGGCCGTCTGGCGTACGCTGGCACTGCCAAGCAGCAAATGCACCAGCAATGCCATGGCTCCGGTTTGCAGCCACCAGACCGGCTGCCCTTCCTGCAGGCCTAGCCCGGCCAGTGCGTCGGGCAGGCTCAGTGGCCAGGCCACGCTGGCTGCCTGCAGGGCTCCGGCCAGCAAAACCAGCCCGACTGACCACCACCGGCTGGCTTGGGGTTGCCGAACGAACAGGTCAAAGCCTGCCGACGAATTACGCGCTTGCATCCGACACCGGTGCCACCTTGAACCACTTGACAGCGCCACCTTTGGTGTGCAGCACGGCAAAGTCCAGCCCGGCGAACGCGAAGCGCTCGCCACGCTTGGGAACATGGCCCATTTCATGCGCAATCAATCCGCCAATGGTCTCAAACGTGTCGTCGGGGTCGGTGCTGGCCAGCTTGACACCGAAGGCATGCTCTACCCGCTCGATCAGGGTGTCGCCGCTGACGCGGTGGGTACCATCGGCCAGACCATAGATGTCGCCCTCGTCTTCGGCAATGTCAAATTCGTCCTCGATTTCACCGACGATTTGTTCCAGTACATCTTCGATGGTGATCAGGCCGGCAACCCGGCCAAACTCATCAATCACAATGGCCAGATGGTTGCGGTTGCTTTGAAAATCACGCAGCAAATCATTGAGCACCTTGCTCTCCGGCACAAACACTGCCGGGCGCAGCAAGGCGCGAATATTGAGCTCGGGCGCGCGCTGTAACTTGAGCAGGTCCTTGGCCATCAGGATGCCAATGATGTTTTCGCGCTCTCCCTCAAAAACCGGAAAACGCGAGTGCGCGGTATCAATCACGCCATGCATCATTTTGTCGTGCGGGTCCTCGATGTTGACCAGTTCCATGCGGGTGCTTGGCACCATCACATCCCCTGCGGTCATGTCCGCCATGCGAATCACGCCTTCGAGCATTTTCCGCGAATCATCACCAATGATGTGATTGCGCTCGGCTTCTGTCAGCCAGTCGATCAGCTCTTCGGTCGAATCCGGCCCCGGATGGATGAACTCGGCGATTTTTTGTAGAAAAGTGCGGTTGTCTTCGCGGCCAGGGCGCGGTGGATATGGGTCGGACACGGCCATTAGGGCAGGACATGCGGTGGTTGATCAGGCCGCAAGGATAGCTGATAAGCAGCAGGCTGGTCAGAAGAAAGTCGGCTGCGAAACGAATCAACTGGCCCGGTCGGCAGGTCCGGTCGCCTGCCAAACCGCCTGCAGGCGGTCCAGCGTGTCATAGAACCTCTTGACATGGACCTTGAACTGGTAGTTGGTTTGCGCCATTTGCTCTTCGACAATTTCGGTCAAATGGGTGTTCAGCGTGGCTGGCGGAAGGCTTAAATGGGCCTCGGACTCCGATCTGTCGCGCTCCACCAGCGCGCCCGCATGCCGCGCGATTTTCAACATGGCGGTATTTTCAGACAGCGCATGCACAAAAATGGTTTGCACGCCGCGGTTGCGGGCATGCATCACGGCACGCTCAAACAGTCGGCCCCCGTAGCCCCGGCTACGCGCCTTGGGTAACACCGAAACACCAAACTCGGCACAGGGATTGCGACTCATGTCGATTGAAAACGCCAAGTGCGCCACCGCAATCAGCGTCAAGTGCCGGTTATAAATGCCAAAAATTTCGTCCCGCTCAAAATTCAGCCCGTCCACATAGCGATGAATCTGCTCATCCTTGGCTGCGAACCCAAAACGGTAATAACGATCCCGTGGATCGAGTGACAACAAATGATTGCTAATGCGACTGCGGTGGTTTTCGCCCAAAGAGCGAATTGGCACCACCAAACTGGTTGCGTTGGGCACAGCAGGCAATGAACGACCCGATTCGGCCACTTTGTGCGGCAAGGTCGATACCTGCGTGGCGTTATCGTGGGGCTTGGACATAATCTCAGACATGACCTAAATGTAAGGGTTTTCCCTAGTGGCTCAACTCTAAAATTACGCTTATCCAGTTGTTTGTCGGGTTCCCGTCACAGAGCATGATACAGCAGCAACTAAACTGTCAGTGAAATGCAGGCGTCGAAAATCATACGGGAAGCCATGACGCGGGTGGCCGCGCTGCGCCAGGTAGCGGGCAATCAGCCAACGCTGGCGCAAGCGGTGCTGGATGTCAAGCACCTCCAGGCCCAGCGGTTTGCCGCCACTTATGCCGACTTGCTGGATTCACCCGCTTATGCACCAAGCGCCAGGTTTTTTCTGGAGGAGTTGTACAGCGCCCGTGACTACAGTTTGCGCGACCAACAGTTTGCCCGCATTGCCAGCGCACTGGAGTTTACTTTTCCTGATCATGTGGTTGCCATGGCCGTCGCACTGGCCCAATTGCATGGCATGACCGAGGAACTTGACCTGGCGATGGGGCAGGCCTGGCTTCAATACCAGGCTGAACCTGCCGCGAAACGCTATGTTGCGGCATGGCATCATGTGGGGCGACCCGCTGACCGGGACTGGCAACTGGCCACTGTGTTGAGCATTGGCGAAAAGTTAACCGAGCTGACGCGCAAGCGCAGCCTGCGGGTGATGTTGAAAATGATGCGAAAGCCAGCCAAACTGGCCGGACTGGATTCACTTCAGGCTTTTTTGGAAACCGGTTTTGACCGCTTTGCCGGCATGGCATGCCAAGGCGGTACCGCCAGAGTATTCCTCGACACGGTCAAGTCACGCGAAACCGCCTGGATTTTTCAGCTTTTCCATTCGCCAGACAATGCAGGCAACACTGAAGTATTTGGCACAAAATAAATTCAGCGTGGGGTCGCCCCCAGGTTAGTTTGTCCACATTTGCGCAGTGCATAACAGTGGCCGTCGGGCACATGCTCTGACGCAAATACCGAATTGACGGCAGTGGCCAAAACCGCTTCCACGGCGTTTTCAAACCGTGCATTGAAAGCCGACACGCTGGAACGGGCCGATTGGTTGCTGATTCAGCGGGTAGGTCTTGATCCCTGCCGCTTGTCGCACAGTAACTGCCGACTTCATCAAGTACCAGCACTGGTGGATTCGACGAGTCCACAAAGCACGTAACGCGCAGCCAGGCAAAGAACTTGCGAGCCAGAATACCCGTGTTGAAAAGGCTATTGCCCTTGCTGGCCAACACCAGTTCAAACTCAGGGCAAATGGCATCGCTGCCCTGCGGCTGCAAGCGCTGCCATTCGCTTGCCTGATGGTGACTGCTCTGCCGTTCTCAACCTATCGCAAAATTTCGCGCTGAAAAAATACTGCTGCACAGGAATTTCACACCCCGTGTTTACTTGGACCCAACAGTCAACCACGGTGGTGGTGTCGTAAGCGTCGCATCATACATATGCTGCACGCCGCCATACAGCCCGACGATGCGCTTGACGTAGGCACGGGTTTCGGCATACGGTGGCACACCCTTGTGCTGATTGACCCGACCTTCCCCGGCGTTATACGCGGCCAGCGCATAAGGCACGTTGCCACGATAATATGATAGCAGCCAACGCAAGTACCGCATGCCACCACGCATGTTTTGGGTTGCATCATAGGCGTTGCGCACATTGAAGCGTTCGGCCGTGTCAGGAATCAACTGCATCAATCCGACCGCTGCCTTGGGCGACTGGACGCCGGTCTGGAAGTTGGACTCAACGGCAATCACCGACAGCACCAGTTTGGGGTCCAGCGCGTACCAGGCACTCAAGGTGGTGGCCAGCGGTACGATCCAGCGCTTGTTGGCAGGCATTTTCAGCAGATACAGGTCAATGCCCGGGTTTGCGTCAATTTTCAGGTCGAGGCCTCTGAAGGCATGTGTGCCAGCAGGCGCTTTTTCAGGCATTTGCTCGTGGTTTACGCAGGCTGGCAGCTCGGCTGAGGTGAACTCGATGGTGTCGAGCATCTGATGGGCTTGTGCATGGCCCAAGGCGGATGCCACAGAAAACAGCGCAGCGGCATAGGCACGGCTTTCAGGTACCCCCTGGCCAAAGGCGTAAAGCATGCCCAGACGGTATTGCCCCTCGGCACTGCCCCAGCGCGCTGCCTGGCAGTACAGCGCGGCAGTTAGCCAGGCAGCATCTGGCCGGGCTGCTGCCTCAATGTCACTGGCTTGCTGCAAAATCTGGCGCACGGCAGGCGGCGCATCTTCCAGCACAGCTTGAGATGCGGGGCCGGGCATTCTGACTTGGGCCAACGCCTGCCCGCCGGGGAAACCCAAGGCGCAGACACAGGCAGCCAGAGCGGACCTGACAAAACGGGGGGTCATTGGATGCCCGGCCCGGTTGCCCCGTCAAAGCCCAACGAGGCCAGCAAGGGCAGGTCATCACGACTTTGCACACCAAGCGCCACAACGGTGATGCCGATCGAATGCGCAACCTTGCACAGTCCTTTGAGAAACTCCTGATTGCCAGGGTTGTCTGCCAGACCACGAACGTAGCTCGGGTGCACCTTGATGTAGTCAAGCCCCAGATCGGCGAGTTTGTCGCTCTCGGCAAAACGTTGCCCGAAGTACTCGACACCGACGCGGCAACCCAGTTGCTTCAGACTGCGCACGAGCTCGCAAAAAGCATCAAATTGCCGGAACACGCCGTATTCAGGCACTTCGAACAGCAGGCGTTTGCACACTTCTGGATAGGCCTTGAGCAGGAGCGTCAGCTCGTTTCTGAAGTGGAAGTCGGCAATGGTTTCGGCCGACAGGTTGACAGCTACATCGCCAGAAATGGCTTGCAGTCGGTCAATCGCCAGCTTCACCACACCCAGGTCAATCGGGGCGGTCAGATTGAGCTGTGCTGCCATCGGCATGAAATCACCCGCCGGCATCAGTGTGCCAGCAGCATCGGCCTGCAGGCGAATCACGCCTTCGGTGTGCAGCGCGCCGACACCGTCGCCAGCGACGACAGGAAAGAAGTTCAGCACCAACCGGCCGCCACTGACAGCTTCCGTCAGCAGGGTGCGCCATTGCTCAGCCGGTACTGCCACTTTCACATTGCCGTCCTCCACAGCGTGCCATGCATTGGGACCCTTGTTGGCAGCCTGCGCCAGTGCTTCGTCAGCAGCCGACAGCAGATTTCCCACATTTTGGCTTCGGTGATAGCGCACGGCACTGACGCAAAAAAGCGACGGCACCTGCCCAATCCACTTGGACAAAACGTGTTGCGTCAACCTTTGATGGATGTCCTGGGCGGCTTCGCGGGCGGTCTCGAAGCTGGGGCAAATGATGGCAAATTCGGCACCCTTGACCCGTCCGGCGCGTTGACCAATGCGTTCCTTCCCGCTGTTGTACAGCTCGGCTCCCACATCTTTGAGCAACATATCTGCCTGCTGGCGCCCCAGGCTGCTGTTGAGTTCGTTGAGGTCCGCCAGGCGCACCATCACCAGGCTGCCGCTGGGGCCAAATTGGTCACCCTGAACCACCTCACGCAGATGCGACATGAAGTATTCCCGGCTTGAAAGGCCGGTTACCGCGTCGCGATTGACCTTCTTGCGCAGCGCATCGAGTCGCGCAGCCTCTTCATTGAACATGGCTTTGAGTCGGCCCACCATGTCGTTCATGGCGCTCGCCACACTCTTGAATTCAGGTGTTCGCGGCACCTTGATGGTGACAAAGCGACGCTCAGTGATCGCATGTGCCTGATCCACTACCTCGGCCAGTGGCCGCGTGATGATCCGGATCAATTGGGTTCCCACCACACCGGTGATCACGCTGCCAACAATGAACCACAGCAGCAGTTCGAGCATGCCGTCCCACAAGCTTTTATAGGCAAAGACATCCTGGCTGGCCAAGGTGAGCGTTCCGTACTGAATCCAGCCATCCTGAATCAGCGCTTGGCCAGGCTCGGCGTGGATCGGTATCAACTTGGCAAACCAGGCAGGCGCGCCCATTTGGTGGCTGGTGGCCAGTTTTTCCACCAGGACTTTGCCGGTTGGCGATAGAACGCGGATAAATCGATAGTGCCCGGCATCAAACTGGGCTGCCACCTGCAACGCGACCGTAACCTCATCTTTGGGCAACTGCGTGAGTGACAGGGCCAGCGAGGTGGCGTTGTCGATGTTTTTGACCTGAAGTTGCTGTTCAAGGTAGTGGCGGGCCGACAACACGCTGACAACCATGCTGACCCCGAAAGCAAGAGTCATGACCATGGCAATGGCAATCCAGAGTTGTTTGATGAGCGACATAGCGGTCTCGGTAGATGATTGAATGGGGTTGCAGGCAGGCAGCTCTCACAGGCCATCTTGACGCATGCGCTCAAGCACATCGCGCCAGCGTGACAAACGGGCCGTCGGGTCTGCCGATGACGTGACGGCACCACCTGCCCAAAGACCCTCGCTGTTGAAACTGAAGACCGGGGCCAGGTCGGAGCGCTGCGACGCGGCGCGCACGCTGGTGATCAAGTTATCCAGAATCATCGGCTCTTCCGTTGGCTGGGGATAAAACCCCAGCACCATGTGGGCCACCGTTGCACCGCCAACCTTGGCGCGTACATAGATCAGGCGCAGGTTTTGGTTGCCAATTCCCAACATCAGCAGAGTCATGTACTTGGCAATGGCGAAATCTTCGCAGTCGCCCGCTGCCCGGCCCATCAGCTCAAGAGGGGTGGCCCAGTAGTCTTCCTGCTGCCAGACCGCAAGGTCGGTTTCATACAAAACGCGCCGGTTGAAGAAGACATTGACTTTGTTGAGTTTCTCCAGCTCTGGCAAAGCACGTGCTTCGACCATCAACTTTCGCCAGGCGGACACCGTCTCGGCGGCAGGAGCGCCGTAGCGTTGCAACGCCAGAATTTGCATTTTGTCCAGATCAGGGGTCGCCCAAATGCTAGCCACAAGCAGCACCAGGATGGCTAGCAGCGACCTGGCAAACCTGCCAAATGCCGGGCAACACATACCATGGATCGTGGCCCGAAAAACGCGCATGGTGTAAGACTATCCTTTTGATTCGAATGACAGAAAACAACCTGCTGTATCTGATTTTAATAAGGTATTGGTAAAAATCTGTAAACAACTTATAGTTGCAGGCCTACTTGGTTCTGGAGAACGGCGTGACCACGAAAATGAAATTTATAGCACTGCCACAGGCGCTGGCGGCCTTTACAGACTTTATGATCAAAGAACCGTGGCCACCGGGGTTGGCTCTGAACAGGTACTTGCTTGCTCAAGGTACGACATCGTCGTGGCACGCATGTTTTGTGTGCTCCCGTACCGACTGAACACCAGCGGCCGCGTTGGCCCGGACCAACATGTGGCGGCAGCAACCGGTTTTTGTTGTGCAGCAACGCCGTTGCGGGTATCAAGATCGTCTTGGCAAAGTTCGCATCGACAAGGTGCGGCAGAGCGTACTCGCAAAAACTCCTTAGTCAAACAAATGATCATGATCTCAAATTTGAAAAGTAAACTGCTTAGTGCCTCGTTGATCGCATGCTTTAGTTCTGTGGTTTTGGCCCAGGCTTTGCCAGAGGCCATGGTAAGTGCCGCCCGCAAGGCGGTAGTGAGCAATCCTGAAGTGCAGGCGCGCTGGAACGGTTTCAACGCTGCGGACAACGAGCGCCAGGTAGCCAGAGGCGGTTTTTTTCCGCAAATCGACATCACGGCGAACGTTGGTCGTGAAAATCGCGAAACCCCGGTTGCCGATTACGGCACCTATAACTACAACACCGCCCAGATCAC
>DAOSLL010000023.1:0-15295 GCA_035368905.1 Rhodoferax sp. | reverse complement strand
TCAAGCCGTCCAAACGTGCGCAGGCACGTTTGGAGCCGCGGCTTTTGCCCTACCCGGACGCGCCGCCAGCGGCCCACTCGGGCGCGTCCAACTGAGGAATCAAGGTTTAAATATGTCATCGTGGACAAGTTCGCCACTGGCTGGCACGGCAAAACTGCGGTTGCTGCCGCTCTCCCAGACGGCATTGCCGCCCGCATCGCGCTTGACATACTTGTACTCCAGCGCCATGCCGGCGGGCAGCGACAGCGTCACGTTCCAGACCGGGTACTGGGCTGGCGACAGCTTGATCCCCGAGGCGGGTAGCCAGTTGCTGAGCAGGGGACTGCTGCCTACCAGGTAGATGTTTTCGCCGAAACTGGTCGTGGCGTTGACCCTGAAGGTCACGGTGCTCTGCGGTTTATCACAGGCATAGCGTTGGCAGACGACAGTCGGCGCGTCGCTTTGCCCCAGGTTCATCGCCGCGATCAAGTTGATGTATTCGCCCATTGCCCAGCTCAGCGGTTGCATCGACTTGGTTGCGCTGCCCACTGCATAAAACGACGGCGTATCGGTTTGCCAGCCGGTGATATTGGCGCTGTTGTTCCACACTTGTTCCGGGATGAATCCTGCGGGCGAGGAGAACGCCTTGAGCGCCAGGCGGTACGGTTCACCCTTCGAGCTGTCGCTGGCTTTGGCGATCTCGTAGATGCCGCGTTCGGCGGTGAAAATCGGCCACAGGCGACCGCGACCACTGCCGTCGTAATTGCGCCCATCGTTGTATTCGCCATAGCCATCGTAGTTGTAGCGAAACCAGGCATCGCCCTTGCCGGTGATGGTTTGTTTGAGCAGCGCATCGTATTCAGGCAGGGTGTCAAGGATGGTCCAGTCGCTTGGGCTCATCACCCCCATGCGCACCAATTCAAGGAAACCGCCATCGACGATGTAGCGTTCGCCATGCGTGCCGACACCGTTGCCGAAGGTCAGGTTGACATCATCGTTCGGGTCCTGGTTGGCATTGATGCGGATGTAGTATTTGCCATTGCACCCATTACAACCGGTATGAAAACCAGTTGTGGTGAAGGTCCAGTTGGCAATGTTATTGCGCCACTCGTCAGCCTTTTGCAGATAGAAACTGGCAGCGCCGGGATCGCCTGCCGCAGTGGCCAGGCTGGCGGCGCAAACCAGACCGGCGATTTCAGCCGCAATCGTGGACGGCGAATAGCCGCCCATTTCCTCCCAGCGCTCCTGCCCGGTTGCCGGGCCGTTATGCGCCAGAAATTCAGCAGCCAGCTTGATTTTCGGCCACAGATCAACCCGACCGAGCTTCCACGCCAGAATGATCGGCATCGCGGTTTCGTCCATCTGGGTGCCGTTCCAGTACGGCGTGCCATCGACAAAGCTGTTCTGCGGGAAGCGGCCGGGACGCGAATAGGGGTTATCTCCAGAACTCGTCTGCATCTGCCGGTTGAACAGGAAATCGACCGTCCGGTTGGCGGAATCGGTATCGCCCGCCGCGATCAGCGCGCTGGCAAACTTGAACAGATCGCGCGACCAGATCAGGTGATAGCCGCCCGGATTGCCGTCGTTGCTGGTTTCGCCCCACGGTGTGCCGAGTCCCGCGATCATCGCGCCGTTGCTCTTGTCCTGAATGCTCTTCAAGGTCATTGCCGCCAGGTAGTACTGATCGTCGGCGCGTCCATTTTGATTGTTCAGCGTCTGACTGTAGGCGAGCCACTCGTTGATATAGACCTGTTCCAGCGCATTCAGGCTGGTGCCCAGTGTGGCATTGGCGACACCCATTGCTTCTGCTTCGCTGCCGCCGAAAGCCAACACCACATCGAAAGACAGGCTGGTGTCGGTATTGCCGCCAGTATCGATCCAGCCCATTTGTGCGACGTTGCCGCCAAAAGCGCCATCAAAGCGGAAGTTCATGGTTCTGTCATTGGCACCGGCGAACAGATCGGTGAAGCCATCGTTGCGGCCAACAAAACCGTTCGACACCATCGCCTGGCCACCCACCGTTTTCCATGGCACCGAAACCGCCAGCGCCGAGGCCGTTGAATTCGGCTCGGATGCCACCAGCATGATGCGGTTATTGGCGCTCAGCGTGCGCGAGTTGTCAGCGCCCTGCGCGGTACCCTGCCGGCCGCTGCATTGATTGCTGGTGCCGCTTCCCGCCCCGGTGTTGTTGATGGCTGGATTGTTCAGCAGGTAAAGGTTGTAGTCCTTGACTTTCTTGCCGGGTTCCAGCGTCTGGAAGCTGACGCGCTGGATCAGTGCATTGCGCCACGGATCGGTGAAGATTTTCTTGGTGATTTTCCACTTGCCGTTGTCGGCTGTCGTCACGGTCTGCCACAACATGGCGCGACGATTGACCTGGCTGATGTCGCGCTGCTTTTGTCGGCGCTCCTCGTCGCCCCAGGTTTTGCCAGCATCGGTGACCAGCAATTGCAGATCGACGTTCTGCACCCGGTCAAGCGTGGGATAAAAGACCTCGGTCAGGATGCCCTCGGCACCGGTGAAATAAACGCGCGAGTTGTTGCTGGCGGACGTTCCGAGGAAGTCCTTGGCGGCTGGCCCCCAGACCGAGGCATTGCCGGGAGGGCAAGGTGCCTCCAGCGCCAGGCCGGGAACCTGAAGCCCGGCCAGAAAGAGGAACAATGCGGCCAGGCGGTGCGACGAACCACGCGTCAAGCGTCTAATGATCAGATTCATACCGAGTCCCTTTCAAATTTTGGCGATCTTACTGCCCTACGGCTTACTCTTCAGGCCATGCCGATGCGTACAAGCCCATATCCAAATGATGGATAGCGGCAGCAATTTGACTGACTGGAATTTGTCATGCAAAGGTCGGCCGTCTGCGACCTGGGCGTGGGCCTGGTACCGTTGCAGCAGGCGCAGCTTCAAGGCATCCCAATCGGCGCGTGACCGTGTTTCGAGCACCGCGTCGCAGAATTTCTGGTCGCTGGGAAGGGCGGGCAGGCGCTGGGCAGCAGGTATCAAAATGCTCGCTTACGGTTCATTCAAGACATTCAAACGATGATCTTGAATCCATAATTTGCATAACAACGATGGATATAACCAATGTGATTGGCACTTTGTGATGTACTGCAGCACTTACCAAAAGGACACCCATGCCCGGCTATTCAGACCCTGGTTTTGACACGCTGGCACTGCACGCCGGTGCTGCGCCTGACCCCACCACCGGCGCGCGCGCCGTGCCGATTTACCTCAGCACCTCGTTTGTCTTCGAGTCCAGTGAGCATGCGGCGTCGCTATTCAACCTGGAACGGGCCGGTCACGTTTACTCGCGCATCAGCAACCCGACCAACGCGGTGCTGGAGCAGCGGGTGGCCGCGCTGGAGGGCGGCATTGGTGCCATCAGCACCGCCAGCGGCCAGGCCGCGCTGCACCTGTGCATTGCCACGCTGATGGGTGCTGGCGCGCACATTGTGGCCAGCACCGCGCTGTATGGTGGCTCGCAGAATCTGCTGCACTACACCCTGCGCCGCTTCGGCATCGACACCACCTTCGTCAAACCCGGCGACATCGACGGCTGGCGCGCTGGCGTGCGCCCCAATACCCGGCTGTTGTTCGGCGAAACCGTCGGCAACCCTGGGCTGGAGGTGCTTGACATCGCCGCCGTCAGTTCAATCGCCCATGAAGCCGGTGTGCCGCTGCTGGTGGATTCGACGCTGACCTCGCCCTGGCTGATCAGGCCGTTTGACCATGGCGCTGATCTGGTCTATCACTCTGCCACCAAGTTCCTGAGCGGCCACGGCACGGTGATTGGCGGCATCGTGGTCGATGCTGGCAGTTTTGACTGGGAGCGCAGCGGCAAATTCCCTGAACTGACCGAGCCCTATGCTGGCTTTCACAACATGGTGTTCACCGAAGAATCCACCGTGGGTGCCTTCTTGCTGCGGGCCCGGCGCGAGGGCCTGCGCGACTTTGGCGCCTGCTTGAGCCCGCATTCGGCCTGGCTGATTTTGCAGGGCATCGAGACGCTGTCACTGCGCATGACGCGGCACATGGAAAACACTCACAAAGTCGTCGGCTTTCTGGCCAGTCAGCCCTTTGTGGCACGCGTCGGCCATCCGCTGCTGACAAGCCACCCCAGCCATGCGCTGGCGCAAAGGCTGCTGCCGCGCGGTGCCGGTTCGGTGTTCAGCTTCGACTTGCGCGGCAGCCGCGAGCAGGGCAAAAAGTTTGTCGAAAGCCTCAAGGTCTTCAGCCACCTGGCAAATGTGGGCGACTGCCGCAGCCTGGTGATCCACCCGGCCAGCACAACGCACTTTCGGATGAGCGACGAAGCGCTGGCCGCAGGCGGCATCAGCCAGGGCACGATTCGCCTGAGCATTGGCCTTGAAGATGCCGACGATCTGATTGACGACCTCAAGCGCGCCCTCAAGGCGGCCGAACGGGCCTGAAGCCAACTTTGCAGCGCTTCCTGGTTACTATTTAAGTTATAGCTGCTTGCGCATATTCCACGGGGGCTACAGCCCGATTTGACACATATTTTCACATTCAACAGGCGCTGCCATGTATTTCACCGTCAACCAAGCCGCCACCTACTGCTACACCGGTGGCAAAGCGTTTGATGCGGCCAAGCCCGCCATCATCTTCATCCACGGCGTGTTGAACGACCACAGCGTCTGGATTTTGCAAACCCGCTATCTGGCGCACCACGGCTGGAATGTGCTGGCGGTCGATCTGCCGGGCCACTGCCGCAGCGCCGGCCAGCCGCCTGCCAGCGTCGAAGAAGCCGCCGATTTCATCATCGCCCTGATGGATGCCGCCGGTCTGGCCCAAGCCGTCTTGATCGGTCACAGCCTGGGCTCGCTGATTGCGCTGGAGGCGGCCGCACGGGCGCCCGAGCGGGTCAGTCAACTGGTGCTGGTGGGCGTGGCTTTTCCAATGAAAGTGTCGCATGCGTTGCTGGCAGCGTCGCAGAGCGAGCCGATGAAGGCGCTGGAAATGGTCAATGTTTTTTCGCGCTCAACCCTGGCACCGCCGCCCTCGGCGATGGGGCCGGGCACCTGGGTTTATGGCGCATCGCTGGCACTCGGGCGCCGGGTGCTGGCCAGCAACCCGCAGGTCAACGTCTTCTACACCGGCTTTGCGGCCTGCGACAGCTACGCCAATGGCGAGACGGCGATGGCGCAGGTGACTTGCCCGGTGCTGTTTGTGCTGGGCAGCATGGACCAGATGACACCGCCCAAAGCGGCGCAGGGCCTGATCAAGAAAGCACATGACGCCCAGGTTGCGATGCTGCCCGGTGGCCACCAACAGATGAACGAGACACCAGAGCAGATGCTGGCGGCACTGAACGGGTTTTTAAAGCCCGATCTGTGCATGCGGCAGCCGCCTCACTGATCCCGCAAGCCATACCACTGGTACAACATGCGCTGACCCAGACGGCGAAACGGTGCCAGCGCGGGCGAGCATATCAGCCCAAACAGATTCGGTGCTGGCAGTGGCTGGGCGTAAATCGGCAACTGAAACACCTTTTGGCCAGCATCTTTGCCCGCTACCCGTTCGGCCAGGCGTTTGCCAGCCCAGATGGAAAACGCCACCCCATTGCCAGCCCCCAGCGCGCTATCCACTGCGAGCGCGTCAGCCGCCCGGCGGCGTTTTGACCCTGGCCGCCATTGCGGCTGGAACAACCCCAGACAGTCTGGTTGGCCTCCAGCACCAATGCCCGGATGCCATGCTCTTGCGCCAGGTACAGCGCGGTGGCGATGCCGGTCGAGCCTGAGCCAATGATCACCACATCGGCCGTGGTGTCGGCAGTGATCGGGCCGTCGTCTGATGGCAGCGCACCCGCGCTGGCGGTCCAGTAGGTCGGGGCATGGTCAAGCCCTGCGCCAAGATCCTTTGATAGCAGCGGATCGTAAGTCGGGTTGTAAGGCTTTGGCATGGTTCACCCTTCACATCAAAGCCGCAGATGCTAGACAGGGGCCAGCCATTTGGGAACGATGGATTTCAAGCATAGATTCTTAAAAAATGCATAAGCGCCCACAAGGCGGCTTGGTCAGAGCACAAAGGCACTATGCTATTGATAGCTTCCAGCGCAATAAGGACGGTGGCTACAGGCCAAAATGGCCTATATATCAGAGGGTCAGCAAACAAAACCGTTTTAGCTTATGCGAATATCTTCGTTGGCTTTACCGGGGTCATGCCGCACAGTGAAGGCTTGACAGGTGGCGTTGCCACTTGCCCCCACCCTTTGCCTGGCAGACACCATGAGCACCTCCGCACGCACCTTCGAGTTTTCCCTTCGCGCCGCAACCCTTGCCACAGCGCTGCTGGTACCCCTGCAAGCCAGTGCCACCAATGGCTATTTTTCGCACGGCTATGGTGCCAAGTCGCAAGGTATCGCTGGCGTAGGCATTGCCCTGCCACAGGACGGTCTGGCGGCGGCCAGCAACCCGGCCGGCACTGCCGCAGTGGGCAGCCGCCTTGACCTGGGGCTGACGGTATTTGCCCCGAGTCGGGGAGCCGACATCGCGGGCAATGCCTTTGGGCCAAATGCCAGTTACAGCGGCGACGATAGCAAGACCTTTCTCATCCCAGATTTTGGCTACACGCGCCAGCTCAACCCCAGCACCGCCATCGGGCTGGCCGTTTTTGGCAACGGCGGCATGAACACCGACTATGGCCAGAACCCGTATGCCCGTTTTGGCGCCACCGGTTCGGCCGGCATCAACCTGGAACAGCTCTTTATTTCGCCCTCGATTGCCTTCAAGGTCAACGAGGCCCACACCTTTGGCGCAGCGCTTACCCTGGCCTATCAACGTTTTGAGGCCAAAGGCATCGGCCTGTTTGGTGGCTTTTCGAGCGCCCCGGCGAATGTCAGCGATCAGGGCGTTGACGGCAGCACCGGTGTCGGCGTGCGGCTGGGCTGGCTTGGCAAAATAACCCCGCAACTGACGCTGGGTGCCACCTGGGCCTCCAAAATATCGGGCAAATTTGACAAGTACAAGGGCCTGTTTGCCGATGCTGGCGGCTTTGATGTGCCAGAAAACTATGGTGTCGGCCTGGCCTTTGAGGCCACACCAGCCTGGACGCTGGCCGCCGATGTGCAAACCATTCGCTACAGCCAGGTAGGCTCTGTCGGCAACTCGGCGGCCGGCCTGTTTGCCGGCCAGTCGGCTCTGGGGGCTGCCAATGGGCCGGGCTTTGGCTGGCGCGATGTCAACGTGCTCAAGCTCGGTGTCAGCCACACTTTGCGACCCGACCTTAGCTTGCGCGGCGGACTCAGTTTTGCCAGCCAGCCGGTGCCTTCATCCGAGACCTTTTTCAACGTGCTGGCCCCCGGCGTGATCACCCGGCACCTGACGCTGGGTGCCACCTGGACGACACCGGGCGGTGGCGAGTTGAGCGGTTTTTATGCCTATGGCGTGGGTGAAACGGTCAATGGCAGTGGCTCGATTCCGCCCGGCAATCCGCCGGGTTTTGGCGGCGGCAACGCCAATGTCCGGCTTAAGGAAAACATCATCGGGATTTCCTGGGGCTGGAAGTTCTGATGCAGTTGCGCAAACACCCAAGTCATGACTGATTTCACGCCTGTTTCAGCCTTGGTCGGTGGCTTGCTGATTGGCTTGTCAGCCAGTTTGCTGCTCTGGCTCAATGGCCGCATCGCCGGCATCAGCGGGGTGCTGGGCGGACTGCTCTGGCCAGGTTCGGGTGACCGTGCCTGGCGCGGCTGGTTTTTGGCCGGCCTGGTGCTTGGCGGTGGCGGCTACTATCTTGTCACCGGTGTCACGGCACCGATCCGTCTGGGCTTTCCGGTGTATTTGCTGCTGCTTGCGGGTTTCTTGACAGGCTTTGGCTCGGCTCGAGCCAACGGCTGCACCAGCGGCCATGGCGTATGCGGCTTGGCGCGCCTGTCCTTGCGATCATTGGTAGCCACAGCGACGTTACTGATCGCAGCCATCGCGACCACCTATGTGGTGCGTCATATTGTTGGGGTCAGTTCATGAGTCTTTCTCGGTCACTGTTGCAAGGAGCCAGCAGCCTGGCCGCTGGTACGGTGTTTGGCCTGGGTCTGGCCATTGCGCAAATGACCGATCCCAATAAGGTACTGAGTTTCCTGGATATCACAGGCCACTGGGATGCCAGTCTGCTATTTGTTCTGGGAGCTGCGGTGATCTTGAGTGCGGCGACCTTTCACATCATTTTGCGCAAGCCATCGCCCCGGTTCGACAGCCGTTTTCACCTGCCACAGTCCGCTTTGATCGATGCCCGCCTGGTGACCGGTGCGGCCATCTTTGGCATGGGCTGGGGAATTGCTGGCTATTGCCCAGGACCCGCCCTTGCATCGCTGGGGTTCGGGAATTCCGAGCTGTTTTGGCTGCTTGCGGCTTTGCTGCTGGGCATGGCATTGCAAGCCTGGCTTGACCGCGTGAGCTACCCGAAAGCAAGACTCGATTCCACTTAGGATGTGGTCAGAAATAACTTCCCCTATTTGCACCGGCGGATTTGGGCGCACAGCGTCGTTGCAAGACGCTTGTTTAGCCAGCTAAACGGCGCGTCTTGCGCCTAGCCGTGCATCCCAACTCCTTGGTGCAAAACGGGGAGTTATTCCCGACCACATCTTTAGAAGGTTTTCTCATATCGAACTGAGAAATTAGTCGTTTGATATTTGGCAGTCCGGCATTAAAGTCCTTTCAACCGTCTATAGCCATCAAAATCAATTAAAAAGATCCATACCACGAGACATGAAAGGCATTTCCTGATGAACACTGCAAACACCACCGACAGCCTGGCTGATCCACTTGAATCCATCCGCTCGGTGGCCCTGGCCACCGGCCTGAGCTATGCCGGTGGCGTACCACCGCAACTGGCCTGGGAACTGGTCAGCGCGGGCCAAGCGGTGCTGGTTGATGTGCGCACCACCGAGGAGCGCAAATTTGTCGGCCATGTGCCGGGTAGCCTGCATGTCGCCTGGGCCAGCGGCACGGCCATGACCCGCAACCCGCGTTTTGTGCGCGAACTGGAAGCCAAAACCGGCAAGGATGCCACGGTGTTTCTGCTGTGTCGCAGCGGCAAGCGCTCGGACCTGGCTGCCGACGCTGCGGCCAAGGCCGGTTTTACCAGGGTATTCAATGTGCTCGAAGGCTTTGAAGGCGAGATTGATGAGCAACGCCACCGGGGCGATCTGGGTGGCTGGCGCTCACACGGCTTGCCCTGGGTTCAGGATTAATTCGATTTCAATCACACCAAGGACGCACCATGACACATGTTTACGCAGACAACTCGCTCTCGATCGGCAACACCCCGCTGATCAAGCTCAACCGCATCACCGACGGCGCTGGTGCCACCGTGCTGGCCAAAATAGAAGGCCGCAACCCGGCCTATTCGGTCAAATGCCGCATTGGCGCAGCACTGGTCTGGGATGCCGAAAAGCGCGGGCTGCTCGGCGCTGGCAAGGAAATCGTCGAACCCACCAGCGGCAACACCGGCATAGCGCTGGCCTTTGTGGCCGCAGCGCGCGGCATTCCGATTACCCTGACCATGCCCGACACCATGAGCATTGAGCGGCGCAAACTGCTGCTGGCTTATGGCGCCAAACTGGTGCTGACCGAAGGGGCCAAGGGCATGAAGGGCGCGATTGCCAAGGCCGAAGAAATCGCCGCCAGCGACCCCAAGTATGTGCTGCTGCAACAGTTCAAGAACCCCGCCAACCCGGCCATTCACGAGGCCACCACCGGGCCGGAAATCTGGATTGACACCGACGGCAAGATCGACATACTGGTGTCGGGTGTCGGCACCGGTGGCACCATCACCGGCATTTCACGCTACATCAAGAACACCCAGGGCAAAGCCATCCTTTCAGTGGCAGTCGAACCCACCGCCAGCCCGGTGCTCACCCAAGCCCGCGCTGGGGAAGAGATCAAACCCGGGCCGCACAAGATTCAGGGTATTGGCGCCGGTTTTGTACCCGATGTGCTGGATTTGTCGCTGGTCGATGCGATTGAGCAGGTCAGCAACGAAGATGCGGTGCTGTTTGCCCGGCGGCTGGCGCGCGAGGAAGGCATTCTGGCTGGCATCTCTTGCGGCGCCGCCACGGCGGTCGCGGTGCGGCTGGCACAGCGGCCCGAGAACGCTGGCAAAACCATTGTCGTGATCCTGCCTGACTCGGGTGAGCGCTATTTGAGCTCGATCCTGTTTGAAGGGCTGTTTGATGCATCAGGGCTGGCAGCAGAGCCAGCACCGTCTGTTGCGCCATGAGCGTCGTTGCCCTGCGGCCCGCCGAATACCGTGCACCGGTGTTTGATCTGAAACAGGTTGTGACAGAGCTGGCTGGTGTGCGTCAACGCTGGCGCGAGTCGCAAAGGCGCTCGACCGAGCCCGGCGGGCGTGAACTGCCCTCGCGCGAGGCGCTGGCGCAAATCATCGACAGCTTGCGCGGCGTGCTGTTTCCGATGCGCCTGGGACCAGTCGACCTGCGCCAGGAAAGCGAGGATTTTTACGTTGGCCACACCCTTGACAGCGTGCTGCACGCCTTGCTGGTGCAGGTGCGCCTCGAACTGCAGTATGCCGTTCGACACCAGCCCTACCAGGATGCATTGGGCATCGACACCGATGCCATCAAGCTGGTTCACGATTTCTCGCGAGAATTGCCGCGCATTCGCAGCTTGCTCGATGCCGATGTGCTGGCCGCATTCCACGGCGACCCGGCGGCGCGCAGTGTCGACGAAGTGTTGCTGTGCTACCCCGGCATTCTGGCCATGATCCATCACCGGCTGGCGCATCAGTTGCATGTGCTGGGCGTGCCACTGCTGGCGCGCATTGTGGCTGAACTGGCACATGGCCAGACCGGTATCGATATCCATCCGGGTGCCACCATCGGGGCCGGTTTGTTCATCGACCACGGCACCGGTGTCGTGATTGGCGAGACCGCCATCATCGGCGAGCGGGTTCGCATCTACCAGGCGGTGACTTTGGGGGCCAAGAGCTTTCCGACCGATTCATCAGGCAAACCCATCAAGGGGCGACCGCGCCACCCGATAGTGGAAGACGACGTGGTGATTTGCGCCGGTGCCACGGTGCTCGGGCGGGTCACGATTGGGCGTGGGGCCAGCATTGGCGGCAATGTCTGGGTCACCCACAGCGTGCCTGCCTTTAGCCATGTGACCCAAGCGGTGGCACGCCACGACGTGCAGCAGAGCACCTTATGAGCGACATGCTGATCGTCAGCTTTGGCATGACCGTGCGCCGCCAGCGCGAAGCGCGAGGCTGGTCGCAAGAGCAACTCGCCGGACAGGCCGACCTGAACCGTTCTTATGTGGGGGAAATCGAACGCGGCCAGGTCACTGCATCGCTGGTTACCCTGCAAAAACTGGCTGCTGCCCTGGGCTTGGCCTCCGGCGAGTTGCTGCGCCTGAGCGAACAGCAGCATCAGGCGCAACAAGCCAAAGCCATCAGGTTGACGGCTATAGTCTGCTGCGCGAAAGCCGGAAACCTTTATATCGGCGATCACGGAAATCAAAGCGGTATTTCTACCAGCAGTTGATTGGTTTTGTGATGGACAGCGTCAGCAAACAATCCACCTTGACCGATGAATTCTTCCTTTGATCTGGCTTTTTTGGCCTGATCCAAAGTGCAGACGGATTCTTCAATGAGGTAATTGGCGTGGTCATTGTCCAGTGCCACCAAGACTTGCCTGACCGTGTCCGCACGGTGTCCCTCAAGAAAACGAAATGCCGATGTCACAAGATAGTCCCGGCTCAGCTCAAAAGTGAGCCACTTTCGCCGGAGTGCTTCGGCAGTGAAGCCGGTGGTGTTTGACCCGCCAAAAATATCCAGCACCACATCTTCTTCGTCGGTGAGCATTTTGATAAAAAACGCGGGAAGATCCACCGGGAAACGCGCCGGATGACGCTCTCTTTCAAATTCGTTGCAGAGCCGCAGATAACTTGAATTGCTCTCGGTATTGGGTATGGAAAGCAGGTTGGACGGGATCGCGCCGCCATTGTCAATGCCAAAGCTAGCGCTGATATCGTGGCCCGATGGCCGTTTTTTGGGCGTGTAAAAACTGGCCGGGTCTTCAATCAGTTTCTTCATACGGTCGGAGTAAGGAGCCAGCACCTTGCGAATGTCAGCCTTGGGCGAATCGGTCTTGCCAAACCACCAAACTGTGTTGACGGAATCCTTGGCTCGAATTTTCCGTTTGTTGACCCATTCAATGGGTGACGGCAGCTTGGCTGGATTGAACCAGTAGAAATCTTCAGCAAGGTGAAATCCGATGTCGTCGCAAAAAGCCAGCAGAACCCGAAAGTTATACAAAGACCGCGACGGAATCCCGCTGCGGTAGGCCCCACCCAGGTCAAGAACAAAGCTTCCACCAGGCTTGAGAACCCGAAAAACCGCTTGTCCAAAGGGTCTGATCCACTCGACATATTCGGTCTCTGCCACATTGCCGTAGGACTTTTGGCGTCGAAGGGCAAACGGCGGCGAGGTCATGACCAGGTCGATGCTGTCATCAGGCAACTCGGCCAGAAGTGCCAGCGAATCGCCCACATAGGCCTGGCCCCGGCCCGTGCGGTAAAGCGGTTGGCTCTGCATGTCAATATTCCTTCAGGTCATTGACCCAGCTGGCGACGATTTGCCACAACACGCTTGCAGCAAAATAGACCTGAGAGTCTGCCTGGCAAATGGCTTGCACATCGTTGTGATCAAACTTCTCTTTGCCAGTGCCGACGATGTAGCTCACCCACCGTCTCAGGTTCTCGTCGGCTCCGGCCAGCAGGTTGGCCGGGTTGAATTTGCCCGTTCTGGCTAGTACCCACGCCAGACCATCGCGCTGGCTGGGATCACCGTTTTTCAGCAGGTCAATCAATTGGGGAATCTGTGGCTCGGCGATTCGCAACAGCGCACGTGCAGCCTCCATCTTGATCTCAAGGGGACTGGCGTTGAAGGTTTCGGCAAGCGCGACAGCCGATTCAGTTGAAACGAACTGACCTAACGCCCAGGCGGCACCTGCGCGCAGTTCGGCATCACGTTGTGTATCCCGCAACACGTCAATGAGCAATTTTTCACTTCGCTGCTTGGGTATTTCCGACGCAACGATGATTGTTTCAAGTTGTGTTTCAAGCGCAACTGCCAGGGACGGACTGTGCAGCTTGTGTTCCATGAAGGCCCAGCCGGCCGGATCGTCATAGGCGGCGAGCGCTGCCGCAGCTTCGAGTTGAACGTAAATGTCCTCCTCGGCATCTGTCATCCTTGATTCGAGTGTCGGCTTGGCTGCTGTGTAACCCCGGTACCGCAATGCTTTTGCGGCTGCATAGCGCTCACTCAGGTTGACGCTTGCAAGTTTGCCAATGAAATACCCTTCGGTAACTGGCGGCGGGCATGGGAGTTGGGTGCTGACCGGTACAACTGCAGCAACAATCTGGCAAGCCAGTACGGTATCACCAATCTTGGCTTGTGGCAGCAGACTGATCGTTCCTTTGTTCCGGCTTAACTGAATCGATTGCCGCCGGGTTTCGCTGACAGGCATCAGACCAAGCCTGGCAGAGTCAGCGATGCTGATAACAGAGCGCTGGTTGGCCACAGCACATGTCCACAGCACGCGTATTTCTGATCCCTCTTCTACCCCCTTGGGCTGTGTGATGGCGACCTGACCGGCAACAAACGCTTGACGCATGTCTTTGACACCAATGAAATGAACTGGCGAGACCTGTTTCAGGTCGATGGGATTGCTGTCGCTTTGCTCGAATACAACGATTGAAACCAGGTCATCATCACGCATCCCGGCATCCCAAGCTCGCTTTGGGTCTTTGAGGGAATGCGACATTGAAATTTCAGGTTTTGTTTTGCCACGCGATTCAAACCGAAGGCCAGTGTTCAAACACAGAATGTCAGGAACTCGCACACGCTTGATTTTGATTTTTTTCCAGATTTTGTAGCCGGTAGAGCCACGCTCAAGTTCAATCGGATTGAATCCCATCGCTTTAAGCTGGCTGATGGTGGCATTTGTGCCGGCGGCTCCAACCGCCAGTTTTCTCAAAAAACTATCATCACTTTTGAAGTTATTGGCCATCACGGTATCGGGTGAATTGATTAAAGATCAAGCAGCTTGCGGCTGCCTTCCTGCAACGTTGGACTTCAAGAGTGTTATGCACGCTGCTATTGTCTATCCATCTTGAACCTGCGTTGATCGGCCCCGGCTGAGCGAGCAGCACCACCAGGCGCAACACGCCAAAGCCATCCGTTTGGCGGCTATAGCATGTTGATGGATGGCATCGGACTGCCGACACTCACGCAATTATTTTTAACCCATCACGGAGTCCTTCCTGACCAAACACATTGCCCACACCACGCTTGGCGACAACGCTGCGCGCCAGTTGGCCAACGCCACCAAAACCACTGCGCAGTTGTCCACCGTTTCGCCGCGCTGGCTGACCCACCTGCTGCAATGGGTGGCGGTGGAAGCTGGCATCTTTCGCCTCAACACCGTCAAAGACCCGGAGTCGATCAAGGTCACCTGCACCGCACGCCAGACCGAGAACCAGTTGCCGCTCACATTTGTCAATTGCGACTAAAAGCCGCGTGAGTTTTTCCTCAACGCGGTCAGCACGATTCTGGATGTGCATACCCGCATTTCTGACCTGTACAGCAGCCCGCATGACCAGATCAAGGAACAACTGCGCCTGACCATCGAGACCATCAAGGAAAACCAGGAAAGCGAACTCATCAACAACCCCGACTACGGCCTGTTGTCGCAAGTGACCGACGATCAGCGCATCTTTCCGCTTACCGGTGCACCGACACCCGATGATCTCGACGAGTTGCTGACCAAGGTCTGGAAAGAGCCAGCGTTCTTCCTGGCCCACCCCTTGGCCATTGCCGCCTTTGGCCGCGAAGCCACCCGGCGTGGCGTGCCCCCGCCCACTGTCAGCCTGTTTGGTTCGCAGTTCATTACCTGGCGCGGTGTCCCGCTGATCCCCAGCGACAAGATCACGGTGGCCGATGGCAAGAGCAAGATCTTGCTGCTGCGCGTGGGCGACAAGCGCCAGGGCATGGTTGGCTTGTTCCAGCCGGGTTTGCCAGGCGAGCAAAGCCCAGGACTGTCGGTGCGGTTCATGGGCATTAACGACCAGGCGATAGCGAGTTACCTGATCTCCTTGTATTGCTCGCTGGCGGTCCTCACCCCTGACGCGCTGGCAGTGCTCGACGATGTTGAAGTCGGCAAGTACCACGAGTACGCTCACACCTACAAGTAAGCGGTGATCATGATTTCCGCTTTAACCCCACCAGCGGGGGCACAGGCACCGTTCGACCCGGCGCTGATCGCCAGCATGGCCTC
>DAOSLL010000022.1:0-15450 GCA_035368905.1 Rhodoferax sp. | reverse complement strand
GCCCCGGCATACGGCAGGCCCCAGGCGTTGACGTGGAACATCGGCACCACCGACAGCACCGACTCGCGCGCGCTCATGTTGAGTGCATCGGGCAGCGAACCGGCCAGCGCGTGCAGCACGGTCGAGCGGTGGCTGTAAAGCGCACCTTTGGGGTTGCCGGTGGTGCCGCTGGTGTAGCACAGGCTGGAAGCCGAGTTTTCGTCAAATTGGGGCCAGGCGTAGTCACCGCTGCGAAACTGAATCCAGTCCTCGTAACTCACCAGATTGGGTATGCCACTGTCAACCGGCAGCTTGTCGGCATCACACAGTGCCACATACAGTTTGACACTCGGGCAGTAGCCGTGAATGGCTTTGACGATGGGCAAAAACGACAGGTCAAAACACAGCGCCGCATCTGTCGCATGGTTGATGATCCAGGCAATCTGCTCGGGGTGCAGGCGCGGGTTCAGGGTGTGCAGCACCCGAGCCGAGCCGCTAACACCATAGTAAAGCTCCAGATGCCGGTAGCCGTTCCAGGCCAGCGAGGCAACACGCTCGCCTGGCGCCAGGCCCTGAGCGTCGAGCGCCTGCGCCAACTTGCGCGAGCGCAAGGCCAAGTCTTTGTAGGTGTAACGGTGAATATCGCCCTCGACGCGTCGTGACACGACTTCGCCTTCGCCGTGATGGCGCTCGGCAAACTCGATCAACGATGAAATCAGCAGCGGTTGATGTTGCATCAGTCCGAACATGGCAGCGTCCTTTTTGTGGGTTGATTGGTCTGCCATCGTAATGCCAAACTGGACCAGCCACGGGTCGCAATCGCCAGCTGCTTGCCGGACTTGGGATCTCAATAGCTTGCCCTGTTGAGACGCTGCCCAGAAGGTCGGCGCCTCAGAGTCAAATTCCGAGCATTTACGCCAATTTTTAAGGAATTTCGTCGCGTTGTTCAACTTTTCAACGCGGTACAGCCATGCGCTTGAGATTCCAGGCCGGGCGATCCAGACGCCACTGGCGTGTGACTTTGCGCAATCCACACGTGGGGAACAGGTTCAATCACATCGCCGACCTGTTGATGCCAGGGACCGGCTTCACCGGTTGTTTGCGCATGGCGTATGCCGCCTTGCCTGCTATCACGCGCTGTCGATGCACCATGGTCAGCATCGGTGTGGCATCCTCAGCCAATCGGGTTGGGTCGGTCAGGCGCTCCCGCCAGCGCGGGTGATGGTCTTGGCGGGCCACTCGCAGCAAGGGACCAGTTGGCATAGCCACACAGGCGCTACATTGTTGTCGCTGCAGCCGCGATGACTGATACCCAGCCAGCGCAGCATCCGAAGCGATGTACAGGGCACCGCAGCCTGAACCAAATCTCGGCTTGTTCGACAACTTCGGTCGGCAGCAATGTTTGCTGCTGCCAGCTCGCCTATGAATTGATGGACGGGCTAACCTTGCCTGGCATCTGGTTCACCTGCGATTCTGCCGCCAGCCAGTCCAGCAACTCGTGACCCTCCTCGTGGTTTCGCGCCTCGTAGTTGGAATAGGCAGTTTGACGAATCAATTCATCTCGCACGGGGCCAATGTCAATGGCTTTGGCGCAATCTGGTTCTGGCATTTCTACAGATTCCTCGCCGACCTCGCTGCTGATGTGCTTTTCGGGGTTCAATGCCTGGGTACTTTTCATGAGTGTTTCACCTTTGTTGGGTTGGAGCAATATGCGCGTTATGAGCACACGACTGAGTCAGAGTTGAATGTAGTTGCGTCGCACACTGGCGGTCTGTGCGCGGCTACACAAAGGCGATGTGTTTTGGGAATACCTTTGCAATTTTTTGCCAGGCGACGAAGCAAAGGACCTCACCGGTCGATGCCGAAGTCCTTCAGGCGCTAACTCCCATGTCGCCTTGGTTTGCGACCAATTTCACCAAAAGCCAATTTCATCGCCATCGCATTGAGCCCTGCCAGGCACCGGTTTATCAATGTTGTGATTCAATTCCCTGCCACTCAAGCAGACCCGCCAGCGACAAATCACCGTGCCATGAAAATGCCTGATTTGCACCCCGCTACTGAAGCCGCATCAAACAGCCGTGCCATGCTGACACCATGTCGTGCCGCCTTAGGATGTGGTCAGAAATAACTTCCCCTATTTGCACCGGCGGATTTGGGCGCACAGCGTCGTTGCAAGACGCTTGTTTAGCCAGCTAAACGGCGCGTCTTGCGCCTAGCCGTGCATCCCAACTCCTTGGTGCAAAACGGGGAGTTATTCCCGACCACATCCTTAGCGCTGCTGCCAGCCCTCATGCAACAGTGCATTCAACTGCACCAGCATGGCATCTCGCAACGCATGGAGTTTCGGCAGACAGTCCAAAGCATCCTGATCGCAGCCGCTGGAATGCAGTAGCAGCGTCTTTGCCGCCAGCAAATGCACCTGCCGGTGCACGCGTTTGATGGCCTGGAAGGCGACTGGCCCACCATGGCGCACCTGGCGCTCGCCGTCCAGCCATTGACCGAAGCGGCAAAGCTGACCATCAGGCGGTGCCGCTGCACGCTCACCCTTGATAAATGCCTCCAGCGCCACGATCCAGGCACGATGCTCAACACCGGCAAAGAGCAGCGGCAAATCGTCCCGACTGACGGAAGGCCGATCAAACCAGACCGGATCGGGCTGCCACGCAGCAGCCCAGGCGGGCATATCGGCACCTGGCATGGGCCGTGCGATGCCAAAGCCCTGAGCCAGTTCGCAGCCCAGTTGCAACAGCATCTCGCCGTGTGCCACAGTCTCGACACCCTCGGCGATGACCTCGCGGTTGAAGGCTCTGGACAAGCCGATCACGCCTTCGAGAATGGCCAGATCATCCGGGTCGTCGAGCATGTCGCGCACGAAACTCTGGTCGATCTTGAGCTGGGTAACCGGCAGGCGCTTGAGGTAAGTCAGCGAGGAATAGCCGGTGCCAAAGTCATCAAGGGCAAATTTCACGCCAAATTCCCGGCAGAACTCAATGATCTGGGAAACTCGGGCCAGGTCTTCGAGGGCGCTGGTTTCCAGCACTTCGAGTTCGAGATCGCCCGGCCGGTGCGCCGGATGTGCCGCCAACAACGCACGCAGGCGCTCAACAAAGTTGGCCTGCTGCAACTGGCGGGCCCCGACATTGACGCTGACCGGGAGGTTCAAACCGACCTCGCGCCAAACTGCCATCTGCTTCAGGGCGCTGGCGATCACCCATTCACCGATGTCGACCGCCAGCGGATGGTCCTCGATCAATGGCAGAAACTGGGCCGGTAGCAACAGACCTTTTTCCGGGTGTTGCCAACGGATCAGTGCCTCGGCCCCGATCACCCGGCCGCTGCGCATGTTGACTTTGGGCTGGTAATAGAGCACAAATTCTTGCTCAGTCAAGGCGCGGCGGATACGTTCCAGGCTTTCGTGATGGCCGCGCATGTTACTGTCCTGCTCGGCATCAAAGATGTGATAGCGGTTCTTGCCAGCCAGCTTGGCCTGGTACATCGCCTGATCGGACTGGCGCAGCAGTTGATCGGCATCCACCTCTGCCGCCTGCGGGTAGAAGGTGACACCCACACTGGCTGACACCTGCAGTAGAAAATCGCCTACCTGCACCGGCTGGGCTGCGGCATTGAGCAGGCGGACAAGCAACTGCATGCTGGCAGATACATCGGCCAGCTCAAGCAGCACGGCGACAAACTCGTCGCCGCCCAGGCGAGACAATGTGTCGCCTTCGCGCAGCGACTCCTTCATGCGGGCCGACAGCGCGATCAGCAACTGGTCGCCGGCATCGTGGCCATGCCGGTCGTTGATGGCCTTGAAGCCATCGAGATCAAGATAGGCGACCGCCAGCAATTGCCCGTGCCGCTGCGCCTGCACCATGGCCTGATGCAAGCGATCGGCAAACAGCACGCGGTTGGGCAGCGTGGTCAGCACGTCATAGTGGGCGATGTGTTCGAGCTGGCGCTCGTGTTCCTTGATCGCCGTGATGTCGGAGAACAACGCCACATACTGCAGGACATTGCCCCCGGCATCGCGCACCACGCTGATGGTCTGCATCTCGGGATAGATCTGGCCGTTTTTGCGGCGGTTCCAGATTTCACCGTACCAGTGGCCTTTTTCGTTCAGATCGCGCCACAGGGCGGCATAGAAGTCATTGTTCTGGCGCCCAGAACTCAGCATGCGCGGGTTCTGGCCAAGGACTTCGTGCCGCTGGTAGCCGGTGATGTAGGTAAACGCCGCGTTGACCTCAATGATCGTGCCCGCTGCATCGGTGATCATGATGCCTTCGCGGGCATGGGTGAAAACGCTCGCCGACAGAAGGAGCTGGTCTTGCTCGCGCTTGCGCACGGTGATGTCGCGCGCCGAGCCTACCGTGCCGATGACGCTGCCGTTCTTGTCGAGGAACGGTGCCTTGTGCACCTCAAGGAAAAGCATCTTGCCTTTGACGTTGCCGAACTCTTCGAAGACCGACGGCCCGCCCCGCTCAAGGGTGATCGTGTCCGAGTCCTGGCAAAGCTCACCAAAGGTATGCCACTGCGGATGATCGGGACGAGCGGCACGTTCGCGCTGGGCAAAAAAGAGATCGGTCTGGCCCAGCGGCTCGTCGGTATCGCGGGCATTGAGCAACTGGGCGCAAACCGCCTGGTTGGCAAAGATATAGCGCTTCTCCAGGTCCTTGGCCCAGATCATGTCCGGCACGTTGTCGCACATCAGGCGCAGCATTGAGGCCAGGTTGCGCGACTGCTCTTCGCTGATGCGCACAGCTTCCTCAACCTGCTTGCGCGCCGTGATGTTCATCGAGGTGCCGACCGCGAGCAGGGCTTGCCCGTCGGTGCCACGCTGGACAATCCGGGCGCGGCTGTGGATCCAATGGTATTGGCCTGCCTTGCCTGACATTCGATACTCCAGATCGAATACCGAACCTTCAGGCTTTAAGGCTTGTTCGACCTGAGCCCGAAATGACGCAAGGTCGTCCGGATGCACGCGCTCGGTCCATTCGGGCAAACTGCCCGGTGCCTGCTCGGCGTTCAGGCCAAGTCTGGACAAAAATGACCGGTCATACAGAAGTCGTTGGTTGACAAAATCAAGCTCCCAAAGCACCAGTTGGGCAACTTCAACCGCCATGTTGAGATTGCGCTCGGCGCGCTTTCGCTCGCTGATGTCGCGGCCCACAATGACCAAGGCGCGGCGCTTGTGCTGCGCATCGAACAGTGGCACCTTGATCATGTCGAAATGAATCGCCTTGCCTTGGCGTTCGACCCTGCATTCTTCGGTGCGAAAGATAGCCTCGCCAGATGTCCAGGCCGCTTCATCACTGCTTTGGCAGGAGTCCATTTCGGTGGCCAGGTGTGGGTACAGGGTGCCAATTTCGCTGTCGGAGCGGTTCTGCCAGGCCAGCCCATCCAGACCGAAAAGACGCAGGCACACGCTGTTGGCCACCAACCAGCGTCCGTCGCCGTCCTTGAACTGGATGGAGTCGGGAACCGCCTCGATCAGGGTCCGCAGTTGGGCCTCGCGCTCGGCCAAGGCCAGCTCTGCCTGCTTGCGCGCGGTCATGTCCATTGAAATGCCACACAGGGCGTAAACACTGCCGTCGGCATAACGCAGTGGCAATTTGGTTGACTGAAAAACGGTGGTGGTGCCGGTGGCGGGCACCGTATTGACCTCTTCAGCCCTCAGGGTTTCACCGCCCTCCAGCACGCGGCGATCATTGAGCCGGATTTGGTCGGTAGTGGCTGCGTCGAAAAACTTCTCATCACCGAATCCGACAATGGCATCCATTTCGACTTGCCAGAGTTCACGCACAGATCGGTTGGCAAACAGATAGCGCCCCTTGATGTCCTTGAGATAGATACTGGCATCGACGTTGTCGAGAATGGTCCGGTAAATTGCCTCTCGCTCGGCCAGTGCCGCCTGGGCCAGCGACTGTTCGGTGATGTCCTTGAAGCACCAGATGCGGCCATGCTCGCTGCCAAAAGACAAGGCCCGGGTGTACCGGGCAAACACCCGACCATCCTTGAAGCGCAGGGTGTCGCGCGCTTCTTCATGGCTCTGGTAAAGGCGTTTTACCTGGTCAATGAAAGCTGCAGGGTCCACCAATTGATCAAGTACGTGTGCCAGCAGCGGCGCATCCTGGCCGGTCTCGGCAAGCGTCTGCGGCACGCGCCAGAGTTCGATAAAGCGCTTGTTGGTGGACAGCACTTTGCCATTGTCGGCAACCATCAGGATGCCTTCGTCGGTCGAGTCCAGCGCCACTTGCAACCTGCTCTGCGCACTTTCCACACTGCGGGACAAACCTTGTTGTTGTTGCCGGGCAAGTTCTTGCAACAAATAGCTCAACAACATCAGACTGAGTGGCGCCACGATGCCAGCGGCGACGAGACCGGTCAGCAAATAGTCAGGTGTGACCTCGCCCTTTAGGATCAGGCCCATGACGGACACGATCAACTCCACCGCGACCACTGTTCCGAATGCGACGATCACCGACAAACGCCAGCCTTGCAAGCGCAGCAGCATCGGGATCAGCCGGACTTTCATGGTTGGCTTGCTCCGGGGCAATTGCGTTTGCGAATCGTCCACGAGGCTGTTGCCTGCCCACTCGCGCCCATCGCAACCATCGTTGCAAAGGGACATCCGTCTGCCAGGCCTGCGGCTAGATGCCCGAACGCGAATGGTTTGGTGATGAAATTGCTCCTGAACGACGTTTGATCAATTGTAAGAATAGCTTGGCGGGTCGGCGATGGCCCGATTTTTGCGCCATTGCGCCAGCAGGGGTGCGCGCCTCGCTTCAGGCATGATGCAGCCCTGCTTGCCAGCCCCCATATTAGCCAATGAAACCAACCGACACCACCCCGAGTTTGCCGCCGCGCTGGCTGGCCTATGGGCTATTGGCCCTGAGCATGGCGTTGGTCGGCAGTTATGTGGCCCTGTCCAAACCGCTGGCAGCGGCACTGCCGGTTTTTTTGCTGGCCTGGATGCGATTTGGCATTGGTGCGCTGGCCATGCCGCACTGGCTGATCAAGCCGTCCAACGAACCGGTGATGACCGGCAAGACACGCTGGCTGATCTTTCTGGAGTCGTTTTTGGGCAACTTCTTGTTCACCATTTGCATGTTGCTGGGTGTCAGCATGACCACCGCCGTGTCGGCCGGGGTCATCATGGCGGCCATTCCGGCCGTGGTGGCACTGCTGAGCTGGGCCTTTCTGCGCGAGCGCATCGGCCTGCGGGTGTGGGCTGCCATCGCCCTGGCGGCGTTCGGGATTGGCTTGTTTTCACTATCAAAATCAGAGCTGTCTGCGCATACTGGACAGGGGCTGGATGCCAATTTGATGCCTGAAAGCAACTGGGTCGGCAACCTGCTGGTGTTTGGCGCTGTGGTGTGCGAAGCGTCCTACGCGGTGATTGGCAAGAAGCTCACCGGCAGCGTGTCGCCCAAGCGCATCACTGCGCTGATCAACTTGTGGGGTTTTGCACTGATGACCCCGATGGGGTTGGCCGCGGCCTGGTCATTTGACTTTGGCACGGTCACACCTGGCACCTGGCTGCTGCTGGTGTTTTATGCGCTGGCCGCCAGCGTCTGGACCGTCTGGCTGTGGATGACCGGCCTGAAAACCGTGCCCGCCGGGCAAGCCGGGGTGTTCACCGTGATGCTGCCGATAGCAGCCGCTGCGGTCGGTGTGCTGGCGCTGGGCGAGGCGCTAACCGGCCTGCAGGTGCTGGCGTTTGGGCTGAGCTTGGGCGGGGTTGTATTGGCAACGCTGCCGGGACGCAAGTAGTGCCGCGCTGATTGCCCCTTTTTCAGACCAGTCTGCCGTTTGTGCAATGAATGCCCGCCAGAACAGTGCTAGATGCACCTTGAACAAACCCTTTGAGGTGAACAGCGCCGTCCAACCGAGGCACTCTGACGCTGCCCTGTTGAACCATCGACCTAAGCCAGACAAGCCGGAATTGAACAGCCTTCGTCGCGAGGGCGCGACTCCTACTCAGGCAGTCGGTGCCTATTTGAATGTGTGGGGGTTGCGCCCTTGCGACGAATGACTTCATGACTTTCTTGAATTCTTCTCGAAAATTGCAAAGACTTGAGTTGTCAGAGACTTGAAGCCTCAGTTGACCGCTTGTTGTCATCTCTAAGTCCTTATGTGCATTTACCTTTTTAGCTTCGATGGGGTTCACCCATTGGGTGACAGCGCTACGCATTCGATTGAACCACTGCCAGCGCGACTGGGGCGCAAGCTTCTCCCTCGTCCGCTACGACGACATGCGGGCAGTAGAGAGCGTCGTCATCTCCCCCCGCAGCTTGCTGCCTCATGCTGGGCGCAGCCATGCCACAAGGCTGACCTGCTCAAACCGCCCAAACCCGCACGGATTGGAGCTGCGGCTTTCGCTTGACCTAGACGCGCTGCCAGCGGCCTGCTCAAGCACGTCCAACTGAGCCAACCAGGATCAAGTCCATGCCGTCAATCAGTTCTGCGGCATCGCTGCGTTTTGACTTGCATGCGCACCGCGGGGATTACCCTGCGTGCATTGCATTCGACTGCAACACCAAACCGCCGCTTGGCTGAGCGCGGCAGACTGCACACCCTGCACGGGGCTGGTCTGGTGCTGTGTCTGGCGGGTGTGGTGCTGGCGGGGCAAAAGCTGCTGACGGACCTGCGGACAGTTGCCGAAAAGCCCGTGGATTAGTCCTGAAAATATAGCTGCTCGCGCATGAAGGACGGGGGCTGCAGGCTGATTTTCTTTAGAATCGCAGCTTCATAATTGACCCCGGCAGTACCCGTCTCTGGCATGTCGGCGGCATGCCAGCAACGCATGCAACAGGTTGAAAAAGCCTGGACTCTGTGCCTGCGCGAGCATGCCAGAAGGCCGCCCATGACCACCTGCCATGCCGACTTGCCGCAGAGGTGGAGACGCGGCGTCTGCCAGCCTTGCGCTAAACCAGCGACTTGTCACTCACCACCATGCCATCCGCGTCGGCATACAGCCAGTCGCCCGGATTGACCCAGACACCCTGAATCTGCACCGGCAGATCTTTGAGCCCCTGGTTTTTTTTCTCGGTCGGCATCGGCATGCAGGCCAGGGCGCGAATGCCCACGTTCTGCCCGGCCAGCTCCGCGACGTCGCGCACACATCCGTCAATCACCACGCCGGCCCAGCCGTTTTTGGCGGCAGCAGTGCCCAGGTTGCCACCAAGCAGCGCGCGCTGCAGCGAACCGGCACCGGCAACCACCAGCACCTTGCCAACCCGGCCCTCTGGCGTGTCGATAAAGCCGCACGAGTCCACCGCCGCCTTGACCAATGAGTTGTCTTCAAAACACTTGACCGTGGTCACCGGCCCGGAAAAAACCCGTTGCGCGCCAAAATCGCGAAAAACCGGCGGCAACACCCGAAAGGCGCTGGGTGAATCGTTTTTGTGCGCATCACACAAATCACAGGTGGCAAAAGGCTTGCTCATCTTGAATCTCCTTGTGAAAGTTGAAAAATTGTAGGCGGTACACCAGACGGTCACAAAAAGATGCTATTGCCCAATGAAAAAGGCATCTCCTGGGTTGGAAAGCCCAGGTTTCTCCATTAGCATTCGTCTCACCCAGCAAATTGGCTGATATCGCTGGTGATTGATCAACTATTCATAGGACAACACACATGGCAACTGAAAAAAAACCACCAGCTAAAAAAGCTGTTTCTGTCACCAAGGTAGCACCTGCACCCAAAGCATCGGCCAAAAAGGCTGCTTCTGCCAAAGCCGCTGCTCCAGCCAAAAAGGTAACCGCCAAAGCCGCTGCCCCGGCCAAAAAGGCAGCATCCGAGAAAAAAGCACCTGCAGCCAAACGCAGCGTCAACGCGGCTTTCATGAAAGCCCTGACTCCCAGTGGCGAACTTGCTGCGGTGGTTGGCGCCAAAGCGCTACCGCGCACCGAAGTCGTCAAGAAGCTGTGGGACTACATCAAAAAGAACGAATTGCAAGATGCGGTCAACAAGCGCCTGGTCAATGCAGATGCCAAGCTCAAGGAGGTTTTTGGCAAGGCGCAGGTCACCATGTTTGAGATTGCCGGCCTGATTGGCAAACATCTGAAGTAACTGTTCAGATCTGCGGCCAAGCAAACAGCCGACGCATGTCGGCTGTTTGCTTTGTGGCATCATTGCGCCCATTCAAAAAACCCTAGGAACTCCGCCAATGCTGCGTTTCCTTCTGACCCGCTTCAGCCTGATCATTCCGACGTTTGTCGGCATGACGCTGGTGGCGTTTTTTCTGATCCGGATGGTGCCTGGCGATCCGATCGAAACGTTGGCGGGTGAGCGCGGCATTGATGCCGCACGCCATGCCGAGCTGCTCAAGGTGTATGGCCTTGATCGCCCGGTGCTGGTGCAGTATGGCATCTACATTGGTCGCGTGCTGCAGGGCGATCTGGGCAAGTCCATCATCACCCATGATCCCGTGCTCAGGGAATTTCTGGCCTTGTTTCCGGCCACCATCGAGCTGGCCCTGTGTGCCATTTTGTTTGCGCTGCTGATTGGCGTGCCGGCCGGCATTCTGGCGGCTGTCAAACGCAACACGATTCTGGACCACGGTGTCATGGGGGTGTCGCTGACCGGCTATTCAATGCCGATCTTCTGGTGGGGATTGCTGCTGATCCTGCTGTTTTCGGTGCAACTCGACCTGACACCGGTGTCCGGGCGCATTTCGGTGCAATATTTCATCGAACCGGTGACCGGCTTTTTGCTGATCGACACCTGGCTGGCGGGCGACCGGGACGCTTTCTGGTCAGCCGCCACCCATTTGATTTTGCCGACCATTGTGCTGGGCACCAACCCGCTGGCGGTGATCGCCCGCATGACCCGCTCAGCCATGCTTGAAGTGCTGGGCGAAGACTACATCCGCACTGCGCGTGCCAAGGGTCTGTCCAACTTTCGGGTCGTCGCGCTGCATGCGCTGCGCAATGCCCTGATCCCGGTGGTGACAGTGATTGGCCTGCAGGTAGGCGTGCTGTTCACCGGTGCCATCCTGACCGAGACCATTTTTTCATGGCCGGGCGTTGGCAAATGGATGATCGAAGCGATTGGCCGACGTGACTACCCGGTGCTGCAAGGCGGCATGCTGCTGCTGGGCGGCATGGTGATGCTGGTCAATCTGCTGGTGGACGTGACCTACGGCATCATCAACCCGCGCATCCGGCACTAAATCAGGCTTGCATCTTGACCACCTTGACCGAATCCCCTGCCCAAGCGCCGCAGCACCCGTTGCGCGAATTCTGGGACTATTTTCAAACCAACAAAGGTGCTGTGGCTGGCTTGCTGATTGTGCTTGCGGTGCTGCTGATGGCGGCCTTTGCCCCGCTGATTGCGCCTTACCCGCCGGATGCCACCGACTCAAGCGTCTTTTTAACCCCGCCTGCCTGGCAAGCCGGTGGCTCAAGCGCGCATTGGCTGGGCACCGACGCGATTGGCCGCGACATTCTCTCGCGGCTGATTCACGGCGCGCGCCTGTCGCTGGCGATTGGCCTGGCGGTGGTGGCGTTGTCGGTCATCGCGGGCACCGTGCTGGGTCTGACCGCAGGCTATTTCAGGGGCATTTATGAAGTGGCGGTGATGCGCTTGATGGACATCATCCTGACCCTGCCGAGCCTGCTGCTGGCGATTGTGATTGTGGCCATTTTGGGCCCTGGACTGATGAATGCCATGCTGGCAGTGGCGATTGTTGTGTTGCCACATTACGTTCGCATCACCCGTGCAGCGGTTATTTCCGAGATGTCGCGCGACTATGTGACGGCCGCACGCATGAATGGTGCCGGCCACCTGCGCCTGATGTTCAATGAAGTGTTGCCCAACTGCACGGCACCCTTGATCGTGCAGGCCTCACTGGGCATTTCGTCGGCCATTCTGGATGCTGCAGCACTGGGCTTTCTAGGTCTGGGTGCCCAGCCACCCTCGCCCGAGTGGGGCACCATGCTGGCCGATGCGCGCGAATTTGTGTTGCGCGCCTGGTGGGTGGTGACATTCCCCGGCCTGGCGATTTTGATCACCGTGCTGGCCTTCAACCTGCTCGGTGATGGCCTGCGCGACGCGTTTGACCCCAAGCTCAAGCGCTGAAAGAATGCCCATGGCCCTGCTTGAAATCGAAAACCTGTCGGTCCAGTTCCCGTCCAAAACTGCGATCATGCACGCGGTTGACGGGGTTTCCATGACGCTGCAAGCCGGTGACGTGCTGGGCATCGTGGGCGAATCGGGCTCGGGCAAAAGCGTCACCATGATGGCGCTGATGGGCCTGGTGGCCTACCCTGGGCGCATCAGCGCCGACAAGCTGCACTTTGACGGCCACGATCTGCTCAAACTCTCCGAGCGTGAGCGCCGCAAGCTGACCGGCAAAGACCTGGCGATGATTTTCCAGGACCCGACCACCAGCCTGAACCCCTGTTTCACGGTCGGCTTTCAGATGGCCGAGACGCTCCAGTTGCACCTGGGGCTGGACAAGGCAGCGGCGCGCAAGCGCTCAATCGAATTGCTGGAGCAGGTGGGCATTCCGGCCCCCGAGAGCCGTCTGGGCATCTACCCGCACCAACTCTCTGGCGGCATGAGCCAGCGTGTCATGATTGCCATGGCGATTGCCTGCAACCCCAAGTTGCTGATAGCCGACGAACCCACCACGGCGCTCGACGTGACGATTCAGGCACAGATTCTGGACCTGCTGCGCAACCTGCAGAAAGAGCGCAACATGGCGCTGGTGCTGATCACCCACAACATGGGCGTGGTGTCCGAAATGGCGCAGCGCGTGGCGGTGATGTATGCCGGGCAAATCATGGAAGAACGCAGCGCCCACGATATTTTTGAGGCGCCCCAGCATCCTTATACCGAGGCCTTGATGGCCGCCATGCCCGAGCGCAGCGACGGGTTGACCCGCCTGGCCACCATACCGGGCATGGTGCCCGGCCTCTATGACCGGCCCGGCGGCTGCCTGTTTGCGCCGCGCTGCAGTTACGTCACCCAACACTGCAAAGACCAGCGCCCGGCCTTGCGCGAATGGCAAAGCGGCATGGTGCGCTGCCACTACCCGCTTGAGTCCGGCGTGGCCGCATCAGGAGCCCCCGCATGAGCCAGCCGCACAAGCCATCCGACCCATCGGTGGAGCCGGTGGTGCTGGCCCGCGACCTCAAGCAGGTTTACAAGATCAGCCATGGGGCCTTCAGAAAAGCCGACCATTTGCAAGCCGTCAGCGGCGTGTCATTTTCGATCAACCCCGGCAAGACGCTGGCGGTGGTAGGCGAGTCAGGCTGCGGCAAATCAACCTTGGCGCGCATGGTGGCCCTGATCGAGGCCCCCACCTCGGGTCAATTGGCGCTGGGCAAGGTTGATGTGGTTGGGGCCAGCACGCAACAGCGCCAGGCACTGCGGCGCACCGTGCAACTGGTGTTTCAGAACCCGTTTGGCTCGCTGAACCCGCGCAAGAAAATTGGTGCAATTCTGCAAGCACCGCTGGAAATCAACACCGACCTCGGTGCTGATGAACGCGCCGAGCAGGCCCGTGCCATGCTGGCCCTGGTGGGCTTGCGCCCCGAGCATTTCGACCGCTACCCGCACATGTTCTCGGGTGGCCAGCGCCAGCGCATCGCGATTGCCCGTGCCCTGATGCTCAAGCCCGGCCTGATCGTGGCCGATGAGCCGGTGTCGGCGCTGGACGTGTCAATCCAGGCGCAGGTGCTCAATTTGCTGGCCGACTTGCAGCATGAGCTTGGCCTGGCCTACCTGTTTATCTCGCACGACCTGGGTGTGGTGCGCCACATTGCCCATGACGTGATGGTGATGTACCTTGGCCACGCGGTCGAACATGGCGACAAGAAAACCCTGTTTGCGCAGCCGCTGCACCCCTACACCCAGGCGTTGCTGGCATCCACGCCGGGCATTGCCGGCTCAGGGGTTTCCAGGCAGCGCATCGTACTCAAGGGTGAGTTGCCGTCGCCCCTGAACCCGCCCAGCGGCTGCGTGTTTTCAACCCGCTGCCCGCATGTGACACCGCAGTGCCAGTCAGAGCGACCAGTTTTACGCGAACTCGCCGGACGCCAGCTTGCCTGCCATCTGGCGGAACAATTTGTCCAACCCGCTGCAGCGCAGCATTAACCTGTCAGGAGTCTACAAAATGACGATTTCCAAAACGACGACCCCCCATAAGTTCGCACATAAGCGAACCGCGCTGTGTGTGCTGGCTTTGCCTGCATTGCTGGCGCTTTCACCGGTGTCGGCAAAAACGCTGGTTTACTGCTCAGAAGGCAGCCCCGAAAACTTTGCCCCAAGTATCAACACCACCGGTACATCGTTTGATGCCAGCGAGCAGATTTACGACAACCTGGTGGATTTCGAGCGTGGCGGCACCAAGGTGGTTCCAGGTCTGGCTGAAAGCTGGACCGTCTCAAAAGACGGCCTGGAATATGTCTTCAAGCTGCGCAAAGGCGTGAAATGGCAGTCCAACAAAAACTTCAAGCCGACGCGCGACTTCAACGCCGACGACATTTTGTTCATGTTCGAGCGTCAGTGGAAAGAAAACGACCCCTACTTCAAGGTCACCAGTTCCAACCACGCCTACTTTGGCGACATGGGCATGCCCAAGCTGCTCAAGTCGGTTGACAAGGTCGATGACTACACCGTCAGGATTGTGCTGAATGCACCCGAAGCGCCGTTCCTGTCCAACCTGGCCATGCAATACGCCGGGGTTCAGTCCAAGGAATACGCGATTGCCATGCTCAAGGCTGGCACGCCGGAAAAAATTGACCAGGAACCTGTCGGTACCGGCCCCTTCATGCTGGTGCAGTATCAGAAGGATGCCATCATCCGTTACAAGGCCAACCCCGTGTACTGGGCTGGCAAGGCCAAGATTGACGACCTGATCTTCTCCATTACGCCGGATGCCTCGGTGCGCTGGGCCAAGCTGCAAAAGGGTGAATGCCACGTCATGCCCTACCCCAACCCAGCTGATCTGGATGCGATCCGCAAGGACCCCAACGTCACCGTGCTGGAGCAACCCGGCCTGAACATCGGCTACCTGGCCTACAACACCACCAAGAAGCCGTTTGACGACGTGCGCGTGCGCAAGGCTGTCAACATGGCCATCGACAAGAAGGCCATTGTGGCGGCGGTGTACCTGAGCACCGGCGTGCCTGCCACCAACCCGATTCCGCCGACCCAGTGGTCTTACAACAAGGCCATCAAGGACGACGCGTTTGACCCGGCAGCCGCCAAGAAGCTGCTGGCCGAGGCTGGCCTGCCCAACGGCTTTAGCACCGACCTGTGGGCCATGCCGGTACAGCGCCCCTACAACCCCAACGCCAAACGCATTGCCGAGCTGATGCAGGCTGACCTGGCCAAGGTCGGCATCAAGGCCGAAATCAAGAGTTTTGAGTGGGGCGAATACCGCAAACGCATGCAAGCCGGTGAGCATCAGATGGGCATGCTGGGCTGGACCGGTGACAACGGCGACCCGGACAACTTCCTGA
>DAOSLL010000021.1:0-15739 GCA_035368905.1 Rhodoferax sp. | reverse complement strand
CCGCCGCAAGCTGCTGCTGCTGGGCATGTTGAACTCGGGCCTGCCGTTTGCCAGTATCTCGTTTGCGCTGCTGTCCATCAGCACCGGCTTGTCTTCACTGCTGAATGCCACCGTTCCGCTGTTCGGTGCGCTGGTGGCCTGGCTTTGGCTGAAAGACCGGCCACACGGCCTGAAAATCATCGGCCTGCTGATCGGCTTTGTCGGTGTCGCCATGCTGGCCTGGGGTAAAGCCAGTTTCAAGCCCGATGCCTCTGGCCACGCCAGCGGCTGGGCCGTGCTGGCCTGCCTGTTTGCCTGCCTGTGTTACGGTATTTCGGCCAGTTACACCCGGCGTTACCTGGCTGGCGTGCCGTCGCTGGTGATTGCCACCGGCAGCCAGATCGGCGCTGCGGTGGGGCTGTGCTTGCCAACTTTCTGGCTTTGGCCCGAGCGTAACCCCGGTATCACGGCCTGGCTGGCGCTGCTGGCGGTGGGCGTGCTGTGTACCGGTATCGCCTATGTGCTGTTTTTCCGGTTGATAGAAAAAATGGGGGCCGCCAAGTCGCTGACGGTAACGTTCTTGATTCCGGTGTTTGCAGTGATCTATGGTGCCGTCTTTCTGGACGAGTCGGTTACCTCGTGGATGCTGCTGTGCGGCGCGGTCATCCTGTTTGGCACGGCCATGTCGCTGGATTTGTTCAAGCGGCGGTAAACGAGCGGCGGTAACCGCCTGCAGTCAGGGGCCACCTGGCAAGCCCGGCATCACGCAGCGTTTGGGGTCAGGCCATTCCTAAGAAACAGATACTGTGTTAACAATCAAAAATATAGCTGGCAACGCAGTCTGCATAAGGGCTGGATGCCGATTTGGCAGTTGAAACCCCGGCAGCTTGCGCCATCGGCCTAGCCCATGTTCCTTTGAGAACGCCTGCCCCGCTTGCGGGGTTGGGATGCTCAATAGTTCTTGTAAGCCGACAGGCCAAGGTTGCCAAAGCCTGAGAAGGCGTTGCTGTAAGCGCTGTTGTCGGCGGCTCCGGGTGTCGTTTGCTGCAATGTGGCCAGCGCACTTTGCTGGTTCTTGAGGACGGAGGCACGCTGGTTCAACGACGTGACGGCGGTGCCGACATTGCCGGTTGAGGCCAGCTCACGGGTGGCCGTCTGGTCCACTTGCTGTCCAATTTTGGCCAGGGTCGCGTTGACTGCGGCCGCATCACCCGTCTGCGCTGCAGCAAACTTGCTGGCATCGAGCGTCAACTTGCCATCACTGGTCAGATTGAAGCCGATCTTTTTCAGCGCATCGCGGGTGCTGGTGTCGGCCGATACCGTGCGCACCAGATCTCTGCCAACCCGACTCGCGCTCAGGGAAGATGATGGCTCGCCGGTGGCCTCAGAAGCTGTTTTGGCGGTGCCGATGGCCGAGTTGAAGGCAGTCACAAAACTCTCTGCCGCAGTCTTGGCCCCAGCATTGGTGCTGGTAGCCGACAATTTGCCCAGCGCCTGGGCAGCGATCTGCGTGCCCGATACCGCAGACTTGAGTTTGCCCAAAGACGACAACTGGGCTGTGGTCACATCCACCTGCGACTGGATGCGCTTTTCTGCCCTTGCCAAGCTGTTTTGCCCGGTCGCGCTGACACCGGTGGCAGCGCGCGAAGAACTGTTGAGCCCCAGGTAATTGCTGGCTGAATTGGCAGTAACAAAGTCGTTGATGTTCATGATGCGCCTTTTTCGAATTTGCTCGACAGAACTCGCATTGAAGTTTAATCCTGAACAGCAAAAAGGTGTCGATTTCCTGGTGTCCGGACAAAGAGAATTCGCTCATTCGTCAAGCCATTGAATTGCTGTCAGCCCGCCATCGCAGCAATGCCAGAATTGTCACGCGAACAATCCAACCCATCCTGCGTGAAGTGCTCGGCGATGGCCGCTTTGATGAGGACGCACCCAAGGCCCGAGGCATACATTGGTCTGACGAACGATGTCGCGCAAGATGCCGTCGAAGTACATACCCAGTGCGACCAGTACGGCAACGCATGGCGTTCTGACTTGGCATTTTCAAACAAATATGGGGTGCGCGACCCCCGGCTACCCTGCAGGTAGCCCAAGCCATTCAAGGCTGTTTTCCAAACGTTATGCAACTGAAAGTCGCATATCAATTGAGCCTGCACTGAATGGGTCACAAAAGCCTCCCAAATCTTGCCAAAGTTGATCTATCGCAACATTCAGCAGTCTGAAATACTGACAATCATGCGTATTTGATACCAGCTTTGTGCAATCAGATTCGCCCTGTCTTGAATCGTGATTCGTCCATTCCACCGATATTCATTGGCAAGTCCACTTCAACGCGGTTTCATCACGCGGCTTATGGCAGTTGCGACACCGCGATCACCCACCAGTTCTTCCCTGTCATCACGAAAGCATCATGAACGTCATCATCAACACCTGGCGCAAAGCAGGCTTGGGGTCCAAACTGGCATTGAGCAATTTTCTATTGGTTGCAGTGGCACTTCTGATCTGCGTTGTAGCCATCGGATATGGCGTTTCCCGGACGATTGAGTCCAGGGCAATTTCCGAGCTGACTGCCAAGACGAACATCTTGTTTGAGTTGATTGATGGGTCAGACAAGGATTTGAAAATTCGCACAGCCAACCTGGCCAAGGCGTTCCAGGCCAGCCTCAAAGGAAAAATAGAGCTGACCGAGGCCAGCATCCTCATCGGTGACAAAACCACACCGGTGGTCAAGCTTGATGGCAAATCTGTCAACCTTGATTTCGCACTGGTTGACCGCTTTACCGAAGCCACTTCTGCCGTCGCCACCGTGTTTGCCAGGACCGGGGACGATTTTGTGCGCATCACCACTTCGCTGAAAACCGACAAGGGAGAACGGGCCGTTGGCACGCTGCTGGACCGAAATCATCCCGGCTACAAGGCTGTGACTGGTGGTGGCAGTTACACCGGTTTGGCAATGCTGTTTGGTCGGCAGTACATGACCCAGTATGACCCGATTCGTGATTCACAGGGCAAAGTGATTGGCTTGAGCTTTGTCGGACTTGACTTTACCGACTATCTGACCTCACTCAAGGCCACCATTCTCAAAATCAAGATTGGCGAGTCAGGGTATTTTTATGTGCTCGATGCCCGCCCGGGAGATAGCTATGGCAAGCTGATCATCCATCCCGTCAGTGAAGGCAAGAACATCATTGCATCAAAAGACACCAGCGGGCGGGAGTTCATCAAGGAAATCCTGGATCGAAAGACAGGAATCATTCGCTACCCGTGGATCAACAAAGACTTGGGTGAGGCCAGTCCGCGCGAAAAGGTTGTGTCCTTTACCCACCTTGCGAGCTGGAACTGGGTGATTGCAGGTGGAACCTATGTCGAAGAGTTCACCGCAGAAATCAACAAATTGCGCAACTCGATTGCCTTGGCGGGCTTGGTCATTGTTGTGGCGATCTCGGCGGGCTGGCTGGTTTTGATTCGTCGCATAGTCATTCAACCCAATGGTGAAGTCAGTGCAACAGCAGAGAAAATTGCCCAAGGCGACATGTCTTCCGAGCTGGAAACCGATCGTCAGGACGAAATTGGGCGACTGGTCGGGTCGATGAGCAAGATGCAGTCCGTTTTGACCCAGTTTCAGTCTGGCCTGTCAGAAATGTCAGCCAAACACAGTGCAGGACAACTCGACCACGTCATACCAACCAACAACCTTCCCGGTGCCTATGGTGATATTGCCAAAGCCATCAACGACATGGTCCAGTCCCATATCGCCATCAAGATGAAAATCGTGGATGTGATCACTGACTATTCAGAAGGCAAACTCGACGTGGCGATGGACCGCTTGCCTGGCCAGAAAGCCAGAATCAGCGAAGCACTGGACAAAGTGCAGGCAACCATGAAAGAAGCTGCAAGCGCCGCGCGCACCAACCTGCGAATTCGCCAGGCGCTGGACAAGTGCACAACCAATGTGATGATTGCCAATGCCGACAACCAGATCGTTTACATGAACGAGACGGTGCAAGCCATGATGCAGCGCAACGAAGCTGAGTTGAAAAAGACATTGCCGCAGTTTGACGCACGACACCTGGTGGGGCAAAACATGGACATGTTTCATAAGAACCCGGCACACCAGCGCAATATGCTGGCCCAGTTGACAAGTGTGTACAAGACTCAGATTCAGGTCAGCGACCTGTACTTCTCGTTAAGTGCCAACCCGATCATTGACGAGCAAACGATACGCGTTGGCACAGTGGTTGAATGGGCTGACCGTACGGCTGAAGTTGGTGTGGAGAAGGAGGTCGCATCGATTGTCGCGTCGGCAGCGCATGGGGACTTTAGCCACCGGTTGGACATGGCCGGCAAAACAGGTTTCTTTGCCAACCTTTCCAGCAACATGAACCAGTTGCTCGATACCAGTGAGCAAGGATTGAACGACGTTTCGGATGTTCTGGCTGCCTTTGCCGCTGGCGACCTGACCAAACGCATGGATCGCGCCTACGAGGGACTGTTTGGCAAGGTCAAGCTCAATGTCAACTCAACCGCCGAGAATCTCACGCGTGTGATTGGCGAGGTGCATTCAGCAGCCGATGCGTTGACCGGAGCCGCCAACCAGGTCAGCGCCACTGCGCAATCCTTATCGCAAGCTGCCAGTGAACAAGCCGCCAATGTGGAGGAAACCTCTTCACAAATTGACGTGATGTCAGCGTCCATTAGCCAAAACAGCGACAACGCACGAATCACGGACGGGATGGCTACCAAAACCTCCAAAGAGGCTGTTGATGGCGGCATCGCGGTCAGTCAGACGGTCGCTGCCATGAAGCAAATAGCCGCCAAGATTGGCATTGTGGATGACATTGCTTACCAGACCAACCTATTGGCGCTCAACGCAGCCATTGAGGCGGCACGAGCAGGAGAACATGGTAAAGGCTTTGCGGTGGTCGCAGCCGAGGTCAGGAAACTTGCTGAACGCAGCCAGGAAGCGGCAAAAGAGATCGGAGACTTGGCTGACAGCAGTGTGTCGACGGCTGAGCGTGCTGGCAAACTGCTCGAAGAGATTGTTCCAAGCATCCAACGAACCAGTGAATTGGTTCAGGAAATCTCGAGTGCGTCGAGCGAACAGAGCGAATCTGTCAATCAAATTGGTGGTGCCATGGGGCAACTCAGCAAGGCAACACAGCAAAATGCCTCGGCCTCAGAGCAGTTGGCAGCGACCAGCGAAGAGTTGTCTGGCCAGGCTGAGCAGTTGCAGCAGTCGATCGCCTTCTTCAATACGGGTGAGGAAGCTCCCAAGGTACGAAGCCGGCATGAAGCCCCAGCGCTAGAGCGAATGGCATCAGTGCCCAGACTCACGGCAAAGTCAGTTCCCAGGGGATCAAATTTCCGGCCGTATTGAAATGTGATGTCCCTGATCCTTGAAGGCCGTCCCATTGGATGGTCATCTGCCATGTCTGATTCAGAATTTAGTCCTGGTGAGCGAAGTTTGACTGCTCGATTGAAAGGTGAAGCATGCCTATTGCGCGACAAACTGACCAGTCTATCCATGGTGCTCAACGACTTGCAATTTGAGCGTTGGTTTCGGGAGAAGATCAGGTTGTTGTTGGTGCCGATTGAATGACCAGCGGCTTGTCCTTGTTCCAGAGCGCCCTACGGACACTGTCGTTTTTCAAGCGCCCCAGGAGGCGGAGAGTTTGCCTCGCCCCAGATCAAAAGGTCGGCTCAGGCAGTCTGAAGCTGATGTTGCAATGCAATTGGATTGATGCGGGCGGCCAAGATTCAATATGTTCCCTTCTTCCTCAGCTTGATACCTAAAATGAATTTCTTGCGAAAGAACATAAGGAGACCCGCATGACCAATGCCGCACTTGTGAGCCTGAGTACCTACATTCACGAGAACTCAGGCGCAAACAGTCATGCGCTGACTGACTTTGTGTCTGCTTATTTTGACAACACTGACCCTGATGAGCTATCGGCTCGTGGCCCAGCCCATTTGATGGCTGTCGCCATGGCCCACTTGAGGTTGCTGGACATGCTGGCCAGCGCAACCGGCGGCAGAATCCGGGTGTTCAATCCGACGCTGGCTGAAGATGGGTTCATCAGTGAACACACGGTGATCCAGATCATTCAGGACGACATGCCGTTTTTGGTGGATTCCGTCACCATGGTGGTCAACCGCAGCGGCAGCGTTGCCCATTGGATCGTTCATCCCTTGCTGATTGTTGAGCGTGGTCAGCAAGGGCAGGTCGTCAACACCCGGTTGGCCGGGTCAGGCGGACCGGTGCTGGCACAGATTCAGTCCTTTATCTTTGTCGAGTGTGATCGTATCGTGCGCGAACCTGATCGGGCGGCGATGGCGGATGAGCTGGCGCGCGTCCTGGGCGATGTGAGAGCCGCTGTGAACGATTGGCCCGCCATGCTGACCCGCCTGAAAGCGGTCCGCGAGGAATCATCGCGACACGTCGAGCAAACCGATGCTCAATTGGAGGGGGTCGAGTTTTTGCGCTGGCTTGAAGGCAAGCACTTTACTTTCCTGGGTGCGCGCGACTACGACTTGCAGCGCGTCGATGGGACCATCAGGCTGGTGGCCTTGCCGCAAAGCGGCCTGGGAATCTTGCGCGGTGACCCCAGAACGCTGGTCAGCGAACTGCCTGCCGATGCGCAGGTTTCATTGAACTCAGACCAGTTGGTGATGGTCACCAAAGCCATGACCCGCTCAACGGTGCATCGGCCCGCCTGGCTCGACTGCGTTGCCGTCAAGCACTTTGACGGCACTGGCGCAGTGGTAGGAGAATCGCGATTTCTCGGGCTTTACACATCCAGGGCCTACGCTGCACCTGTTGCAGAAATTCCCTTGGTACGCCGACGCATTGTTCAGGTCATGAACATGGCTGGTGCCATGCCCGACAGTCACGCCGCCAAATCCCTGCAGGCGATTCTGGATGCCTATCCACGTGATGAGTTGTTTCAGATCGACACACCAACCTTGATAGACCATGCGATTGGCATCTTGATGCTCCAAAAGCGCCAGCGCACCCGCCTGTTTGCCAGACGCGACCCCTTTGGGCGCTTCACTTCGGTGCAGGTGTTTGTCCCGCGTGACCGCTACAACACCGAACTGCGCGTGCGGATCGGCCAGGAACTGAGCCGCACGCTGAATGGCCAGTCGATCGAATTCACGCCCATGCTGACCGACAACCCGCTGGCGCGCATTCATTACCTGGTAAGAACTGTCCAGCAAGCGCCGGACCATCCTGACATGGTCGCCCTGGAGGCGCGCATCTCGCGCCTGGCGCGGCGTTGGGAGGACGATTGCAGCGTTACCCTGATGCAGATTCATGGCGAAACCCAGGGTCTGATGTTGGCCAATCGCTTTGCGCATGTTTTTCCTGCCGCGTATCGGGATGACTTTTCCGGCGTGGTAGCAGCGGACGATGCCTTGGTGCTCTCTGGTCTGTCGGATGCCTGCCGGATGGCGGTCAAACTCTACCGCAGGCTTGACGCAGTGGCTGGCGAAATGAGATTGAAGATCTACAGCACCGCCAAGCTCGCTTTGTCTGACTCTTTGCCGGTACTTGAACGCATGGGTGCCCGTGTGCTGGACGAACATCCTTACCGGCTGCCTGACGCTGAGTTCGGCGAATTCTGGATCAATGATCTGGGCTTGCAGTTGCCTGCCAACGTCGAGTTCGCCGTGGTCAAAGATCGCTTTGAAACCCTGTTTGTTCAGGTCTGGCGTGGCGATGTGGATAACGATGAATTGAACAAGCTGGTGTTGCAGACCGCACTGGATGCAAGGGCAATTTCCTTGCTGCGTGCTTACACCCGCTATTTCAAACAGCTTGGCTTTGGGTTCAGCCAGAGCTATATCGAAGAGACACTCTTTCGCAACGCTGCGATGGCCCAGCTTTTGTTCGATTTGTTCAATGCGCGCTTTCATCCGGGGCTCGACACGGACCGTGACGCAGCGCAGCAGGCGATTTGCAGTCAAATCGAGTCGTCCCTGGTGGCGGTTGCCAGTCTTGATGAGGACCGCATCCTGCGCCAGTTCTACCACGCAATCCTGGCGACATTGCGCACCAACGCCTGGCAGACCAGTAGCAGCGGTGCTGCCAAGCCTTACTTGAGTTTGAAGTTCAATCCGCGTGCATTGCCCGGTGTTCCCGAGCCCAAACCCTGGTTTGAAATTTGGGTTTATTCGCCACGCTTTGAGGGCATCCACCTGCGCAACGGCAAAGTGGCCCGTGGCGGCCTGCGCTGGTCAGACCGGCGCGAAGACTTCCGCACCGAGATTTTGGGACTGGTCAAGGCGCAACATGTGAAGAATACCGTGATCGTTCCGGTTGGCTCCAAAGGCGGGTTTGTCCTCAAGAATGCCCCCAACCCAAGTGACCGCGACGCTTACCTGGCCGAGGGGATCGCCTGCTATCGCCTGTTTTTGGCAGGCATGCTGGACCTGACCGATAACTTGGTACACGGTGTCGTTGTGCCACCGGCCAAGCTGGTGCGCCACGATGCCGATGACCCTTATCTGGTGGTGGCAGCCGACAAGGGCACCGCCAGCTTTTCGGACATTGCCAACAGCGTGTCGGCTCAATATGGTTTCTGGCTGGGTGATGCTTTTGCGTCTGGCGGCTCGGTTGGCTATGACCATAAAAAAATGGGCATCACCGCACGCGGCGCCTGGGAGTCCGCCAAGCGCCATTTCAGGTCGCTGGGCATTGATACCCAAACCACCCCCTTCACCGTGGTGGGGATTGGCGATATGTCGGGCGATGTGTTTGGCAACGGCATGCTGCTGTCAGAGCAAATCAAACTGGTGCTGGCATTTGATCACCGGCACATCTTCATTGACCCTGACCCGGATCTTGCACGCAGTTTTGCCGAGCGCCGTCGGCTGTTTGCATTGCCACGGTCGAGTTGGGCTGACTTTGACCAAAATGTCATCTCGGACGGCGGTGGTGTTTATGCCAGGGCCGCCAAATCAATCCGGCTATCTGATGCGGCACGCGCGCTGCTTGGCATCGATGCGGCCGAGCTGGCCCCGGCAGAATTGCTCAATGCCATCCTGAAAGCACCGGTTGACCTGATTTACAACGGCGGCATTGGCACTTACGTCAAGTCTTCGCAGGAAACCCACCTGCAAGTCGGTGACAAGGCCAGCGACGCTTTCCGGGTCAATGGCAACGAACTGCGTTGCAAAGTGTTTGTCGAAGGCGGCAACCTTGGCTGCAGCCAGAACAGCCGGATTGAATATGCCCGGCATGGTGGCCTGATTTACACCGATGCGATCGACAACTCGGCTGGCGTGGACTGCCCGGACCACGAGGTGAACATCAAGATACTGCTTGATCGGGTGGTGGAATCTGGCGACCTGACCTTTAAGCAGCGCAACGATCTGCTGGCTTCCATGACCGAGGAAGTGGGCCATTTGGTGCTGGCAGACAACTACTACCAGACCCAGGCGCTTGATGTGGCCTGCCATCGGCCCGTGTATGTGCTCGATGCCCAGCAGCGTTTGATGCAATGGCTCGAAGGTGCTGGCCGTCTGAACCGCGCTATCGAATTTCTGCCCGGCGACGAGGAAATCGCCCGTCGCCGCGCCAACAAGACCGGTTTGACGGCACCCGAGGGTGCGGTGGTTCTGGCCTATGCCAAGATGTCCGTGTTTGATGACCTGGTTGCCAGCAACCTGCCAGATGATCCGTATTTCACCCGCACACTCAAGGCCTATTTCCCCAAGGTCTTGTCGGAAAAGTTTGCCGACACCATTGCGCGCCATCCGTTGCGCCGTGAAATCATTGCCACTTTTGTGACCAACACGGTGGTCAACCGGACTGGGGCCACCTTCATCAACTTTCTGGCGGCAGAGGCTGCGGCCAGCACTGCTGATGTGGTGCGTGCCTATACGCTGGCGCGTGAGATTTTTGACCTTGAACCCTTGTGGGACCAGATCGACAGCCTTGACTACAGTGTCTCAAGCTCGCTGCAACTCGATCTGCTGGCCCGCCTGATTTCGATATCGCAGCGAGCCTCGCGCTGGATCCTGCGCTTGCGTGCCAGGGGGGCCGACATGCCAACGCTGATTGCACGCTATCAGCCCAAAGCGGCAGAGCTGAGCGCTCATTTGAACCACTGGCTACCCGATCATTCGGTGAACAACTGGCAGCAGGCGACCCAGCAACTGATGCAGGCCGGCGTGGCCGCTGAGTTGGCGCAGAGCCTGACCGCGCTGGAGTTCATCTTTCCGGCGTTGGACCTGGTTGACCTGGCTGCCAGCGCCGACACCACGCTGGAGCAGGCCGCCCGAACTTATTTTGCCGTTGAGAGCCGCCTGGGGCTGATTGCCTGGCGAACACAAATCAACCGCTTGCCGACCGAAACCCTGTGGCAAACGCAAGCGCGTGGCAGCGCTCGCGATGATATCTATGCCGTTGCCACACAAATCACCAAAACGGTGTTGGCGGGCGATCAAGGGGTTGATGACTGGGCAAGCCGACATTCAGTGCAAATTGACCGCCTGTGCCAGTTGCTGCTCAGTATCAGCAGCCAGACAGCGGACCTGGCACCGATTTCGGTAGCGCTGCGCGAACTGCGCCATCTTGCGTGATGGCAAGGCGATGCTTCAGGCGCTGATGTTGACGATTCGTCCGGTAGACTGCCCCCTTGTGTTGACCACAGGGGCGGCGTTGGGATCGCTTTTCAGGCCATTTCCGGTCGCCTGGCGCTTGGCACTGGTAGCACCGTAAAGCCCGACCAAAAGCTCCTGGGTTTTGGCTGGCACGGCAGATTTCGGAGTCTGCACATTGGGCTGATAAGTCGGGTCGGTCTGGCTGGACTGATCGGTCAGGGTGCGCACTTTTCCCTGACGCCTTTCAAGGTCAGTCTCCGCTGCGTCAACCTCTGTGCGCAGTTCGTCCACTGTTGCTTGCGCCTGCTCTGCCTCACGACGAGCCACTTCAAGACGACTGCGCATCAGTGTGGTTTGCAGCGACGGTGTGGCACTGCTGGTGGCGGCTAGGGCAACCATGATGACACCTGCTACAGCACTGACCTCAGGCCGTCACATTCAAAACCCGTCCGGTCGTCTGCCCTTGTGCGTTGATGACCGGTGCAGGCTGTGGCGCTGGGGGTTTGGTCTGTGGCTCCTGGGGTTGCGCCTGCACGTTTTGCTCATTTTTTTGCAACTGCGTCGGCTTTTGGGTGGACTGCACCGGTGCGTTGGTGGAGCGTGAAACTTCCATTTGGGACTCCTTTCAAGGACATTTGCAAGTTTACGAGTCTTGCGTTCAATATTCAACCCGTCACGGCAAACCCTCAAGCGTGGAACTGCAAAGCGGCCAAACCGGCATAGATGCCGCCCATGGCCACCAGTTCGGCGTGGGTGCCTTGCTCCACCAGCCGTCCCTGATCCACCACCACAATGCGGTCGGCCTTTTGTACTGTCGCCAGGCGGTGGGCGATGACCAATGTGGTGCGGCCATGCATGGCAGATTCGAGGGCGGCCTGAACCATGCGTTCGCTTTCGGCATCGAGTGCGCTGGTGGCTTCGTCGAGCAGCAGCAGCGGCGGATTTTTTAAGATGGCGCGGGCAATCGCAATGCGCTGGCGCTGCCCGCCGCTCAGACGCACACCGCGTTCGCCCAGAAAGGTGTCGTAACCCTGTGGCAAGGCGGTGATGAACTCATCGGCAAAGGCTGCCAGCGCGGCCGCCTTGACGTCAGCCGCGCTGGCATCTGGCCGACCGTAGCGGATGTTCTCGAAAGCGCTGCTGGCAAAAATCACCGCCTCCTGCGGCACGATGCCGATGCGCTGGCGCAAATCAGCCAGCGCCAGTTCACGGGTGGGCACGCCGTCGAGCAAAATCCGCCCGCTTTGCGCATCGTAAAAGCGCAGCAGCAACTGAAACACCGTGCTTTTGCCCGCGCCGCTGGGTCCCACCAGCGCCACCGTCTGCCCGGCGGCGATGCGCAGCGAAAAATGGTCCAGCGCTGGCGGTTTCGGTCGCGATGGGTAATGAAATGAAACAGCTTCAAAATCAATAGTGCTTCCTTCAGGTGGCATAAGGGCTGGAGCCGGATTTGGTGGTGAAACAATGGGTGACTGGCTGGCCAGCAGTTCCATCAGTCGCTCAGTTGCCCCGGCGGCGCGCAGCAAGTCGCCATAGACCTCACCCAGAATCGCAAACGCACTGGCCAGAATGATCACGTAGACCACCGTTTGACCCAAATGGCCGGCGCTGATGCGACCGGCCATCACCGCCTGCGTGCCCTGGTACAAACCCCACAGCAGCGCTGCCGAAGTGGCAATGATGATGAAGGCCACCAGGCCAGACCGGGCCATTGAGCGACGCACCGCGACTTCAAAGGCGCGATCAGTGGCCTCGGTAAAACGGCTGGTTTCCCGCGCTTCGGCGGTGTAGCTTTGCACCACCGCAATCGCATTGAGCACCTCGGCGGCAATTGCGCTGGAGTCTGCTGCACGGTCTTGACTGGCCCGCGAGAGCTTGCGCACACGTCTGCCAAACCACAGGGCTGGCAGCACGATCAGCAGCAGCACCGCCGACACCTGAGCCATCACCATCGGATTGGTCCAGACCAGAATGCCCAGTGCCCCGATGCCCATCACCAGGTTGCGCAGACCCATGCTCAGGGACGAGCCCACCACGGTTTGCACCAGCGTGGTGTCGGCTGACAGGCGAGAGAGCACCTCGCCAGTCTGGGTGGTCTCGAAAAATTCCGGGCTTTGCTGCAGCACATGGGCATAGACGGCGTTGCGCAGGTCGGCACTGACGCGTTCGCCGAGCCAGCTCACCATGTAAAAACGTGCCGCCGAAAAAATTCCCAACGCCAGCGCGACGGCAAACAGCACGACAAAGTGCTCGCGCAGCGCCATCACCTGCGCACCCCGGTCGGTTTGCAGCAGCCCACCATCCATCAGACTGCGCAGCGCCAGCGGAAAGGCCAGGGTCGCCATGGCGGCCAGCAGCAGAAACACCAGCGCCAAGCAGATGCGGGAGCGGTAGGGTTTCAAAAAAGGCAGTAGCCCGGACAGCGACTTGGCGTTGCGTGATGATTGGGTGGTGGCAGACATAAACACACAGGTGATGGGAAAGGGCAGGGCAGCGTACCGGTCGAACGGTATCAGATCAGCAGAGGCATTCCGGACTTTATGAAAAAAAGGACTCTAGCCCTTGCAGGTATTGCCCAAGTAGCTATAAAAAATATAGCTACTTTATCTCTGCGGGGCGAGTCGGGCCGAGCCTGCTGCACCCGGTTTTACGTCAACACCCAAGCGATGGGTAACGCCAAAGGCACTGACCCATGCGGATTTTTCCCTGGGTTAAATCGGAAAGCCAGGTGCTTGCCTGAACTGCCGATGGCATTTGATTCGGACGAACGCAAGGGTTGCCGCGCGATGCCCTTCAACCACTCCACCGCCAGGGGCCGGTCGGACGCATGGCGCGCCATCTGGTGCCATGCCTTGGCTGTATTAGCATAGCGGTCACTTTTGAAACTTGGAGTTAACTTGAACAGCAATCCGGTCATGTTGCCAAAGCGTCGAGGTTTGGCGCGCATCTGGTATGCCTTTGGCTACTCTGCCCAGGGTCTGCATTCTGGCTGGCACGAGCCGGCTTTTCGCCAGGAAGCGATGTTGGCGATGGTTGCCCTGCCAGCGGCTTTCTGGGTCGGCCAGACCTGGGTAGAAACCGCGCTGCTGGTTGCCAGCCTGGTCGGCGTGATGGTGGTTGAGCTGCTCAACACCGCCGTTGAAGCCGCCATTGACCGGGTCGGCCCCGAACTGCACGACCTGTCCAAGCGGGCCAAAGACCTGGGCAGCGCGGCGGTGCTGCTAAGCCTGTTGTTGTGCGGGGGCATCTGGGCCTGCGCGCTGTGGCGCTTGGTCAGGGTTTGGGTCTGATTGCATTTCCGAATCCATCCGACATGTCGCCATGTTGTTGCCTGGCCTGGCCTGGCCTTGCCGTGCTGTCGCACTGTCTGCGGCGTCGCGCCCAATGTCGCATCGATCTGTAAACGCAATGAGCCCCTCGCCTAATGGGTTGCGGCGACGCAAGGCGCGAGGATATCAAGCGTCGGGCTTGCCAGGCTGGTTTGAACCTGCGACAGGTTCAGCAGGGTGTGGAACAGGTTGTCGTGGGACCACTTCTTTTGCGACTGCTCGCGCACACAGTCCATGCGCACGCTGCGTTCGCGCTGCATGGCAGCCGACAGCCACACCACCATTGGTACATGGGTCTGCTCAGTGGGTGCGATACGGTAAGGCATGCCGTGCAGGTAAAGCCCGCTTTCCCCCAGTGATTCACCATGGTCCGATACGTACAGCAGGGCAGTTGGCCGCGACCTGGCCTCGCTCTGAAGCCAGCGCACCGTCTCGCTGAGGAAGTGGTCGGTGTAGCGCAGGGTGTTGTCGTAAGCATTGACGATCTGCGCGGGCTGACAATCCTGCAAGGTGCTGCTGGTGCATTCGGGCTGAAATGGCTTGAACGTGGCCGGTGTGCGTTTGTAATAGGCCGGGCCGTGGCTGCCCATCTGGTGCAATACCACCACCGTGCCGCGCGCCCGGCGCTGCGGGTCGAGCCGCGCCAACTGGTCTGGCAGCACCTGCAGCATGATCTCGTCAAAACACTCGCCGTCCTGGCACAAACCGGCTTGTGTCAGCGTGCGGGTAACCTGATTGGGTACCCGCTCGCACAGCCCCTTGCAGCCGGACTGGTTGTCCAGCCAGAGCACCGCCAGGCCAGCGCGTTGCAGCAGGTCAAGCAGGTTTTCATAGCGCGCGTCGCTACTCTGGTAAGCCTCACGCCCCAGATGCGAGAACATGCAGGGCAGCGAGGTCTCGGTGTTGGTGCCGCACGAAGTCACCTGGCTGAAGTACACCAGATCGCCCTGCTGCTGCAGTTCGCGCAGTCTGGGAGTGGTGTCGCTCGCATAGCCACCGAGTCCAAAGTTGGCAGCCCGGGCGGTTTCGCCCACCACAAAAACGATCAGTGGCGAGGTCTTTGCCGCCGCTCCGGATGGGGCCAACCGGGCATCCAGTCCAATGCTCTGCAATGGCTGCTGCGCCTGTGCTGCCTGTCCCAACCCATGCCGCGCAACGGCATAAATCGCGTTGAACGGGTTGATCATGTAGCGCAAGGACTTGTGGTTGCGCATCAGCGATGCCAGATCCTGAAAAGACAGCCATATCAGCAGCAATGCCAACAGCAGTGCCAGCAGTGCCAGCCCGAGCTGGCGCAGCGCCAGGCCGCCGAGTGCGACCAGTCGAACCGGCTGCTGCCATAACCACAGGCCCGGCAGCAGCACGCCCACCAACAAATAGCCCAACATCGACCAGGACAGCAGGTCGTACACCTCGCGCGCATCGGTCTGTGCCACGTTGGCGATCATGGTGGCATCAATCACCACACCGTAGCTCTGCATAAAGTAGCTGCTTGAGGTGGCAATCACCAGCAGCAGCAGGCCGACCGGCTTGAGCCAGCGTGGCCAAAGCAGCAGGCACAACACCGACAGCGTGACCGCCAGCACGGCCATCACCAGACTGACCAGCGTCAGGCCAGCGTGCCAGCCATGCGTTTCAGGCAAGCGCCAGATGGCGCTCCATAAGGGCAGGTTGCCTGCTGTGGCGAGCCACAAGGACAGCACCATCAACAGGACGGTCGGGTGCCAGGGGCGGCGAACCGAAAGCGGCTTGGGCATGTGGCATGAATCCTGAGTTGGCAAACCGGCAATTTTAATTGCCCGACTTTGTTCCAGTCTTAT
>DAOSLL010000020.1:0-15865 GCA_035368905.1 Rhodoferax sp. | reverse complement strand
CCTTTGGTTCCATTGCCATGTCAATCCGGCATCCTGTTGCTTCGCCTTGCCGCGCTGTAGCGCTGCCAGCGGCTTCGCACCTGATGCCGCATCAATCTGCAAGCGCATAGGATGCCGCACTGAGGCCAACATTGGTTGTTTCACCCGATTTGCCCGATGTGTTGTGCCTCGGTGCTGCCGTCGGCCAGACTCTGGCGGACCACGCTGTCTGGCTGGCCGCCGTGGTGCCAGTCGTGCGTTTCACCCGGGCTGCGTCAATCGCTTGATAATGACGGCATGAACCAGCTCGATGCCCTCAGACAATTCACCACCGTGGTGGCCGATACCGGAGACTTCCGGCAGATGGCAGCTTTTCAGCCACAGGATGCCACCACCAATCCGTCGCTGATTTTGAAAGCGGTGCAAAAGCCCGAGTACCGGTCCTTGCTGGATGAAACGGTCGCCAGGCATGGTGATCGTGCGCTTGATGAAGTCATGGACCGGCTGCTGGTGCGTTTTGGCTGCGAGATTTTGGCGATTATCCCTGGGCGGGTTTCGACCGAAGTGGATGCGCGCCTGAGTTTTGATGCCAATGCCACCCTCACCCGGGCCGAGCGCCTCATCGAGCTTTACCAGGCGCAGGGCATTCACATTGACCGGGTACTGATCAAGGTGGCCGCCACCTGGGAGGGCATCGAAGCGGCAGCCGAGCTGGAACGCCGCGGCATTCACACTAACCTGACCCTGCTGTTTTCGTTTTGCCAGGCGGTCGCCTGCGCGCAGGCCAGGGTGCAGTTGATTTCGCCCTTTGTCGGGCGCATTTACGACTGGTACAAAAAGTCTGCCGGCACCACCTGGGTGGAAGCTGACAACGCACTGGCGCAAGACCCGGGGGTCAAGTCGGTGCGGCAGATTTTCAACTACTACAAAAAATATGGCATCTCGACCGAGGTCATGGGCGCGAGTTTTCGCAATGTTGGCCAGATCATTGCCCTCGCCGGTTGCGATTTGCTGACCATCAGCCCGGAGCTGCTGGCGTTGCTGGCGCAAAGCGACGCGCCACTGGTGCCTGCGCTCGATGCCCGGCAGGCGCAAACACTTGACATCGCCCACGTCACGCTCGATCAGGCAGCATTTCGCTGGGCCCTCAACCAGGATGCCATGGCCACTGAAAAATTAGCCGAGGGCATCCGCGCATTCAGCGCAGATGCCATCAAACTTGATCAACTCTTGAAAGGAAGCTACCCATGAAAACCACCCGCTGTGACCGCACCCCAGTCTGGAGCGTTTTGCAACAACAATTTGAGCAAACCGGTCGCACGTTTGACCTGCGCACCGCCTTCGCCGCCGACCCAAAGCGTTTTGAGTCCTTCAGCCTGACTGCGCCACACGTATTTGCCGATCTGTCGAAGAACTTGATCGATGCCGCCACCCAGGCCAGCCTGCTTGAGCTGGCACAACAAAGCGGCCTGGAGCAACACCGCGATGCGATGTTTGCCGGCCAAACCATCAACAACACCGAGCAGCGCGCGGTGATGCACTGGTTATTGAGAAATCCGGCTGTAGCACAGATGGATAAAGCGCGACCAGCTATCAAGTCGCTAGCAAATGAACTGCAGGATGTGCACACCACGCTGGATGCCATGCTGGCGTATGCGACCGCTGTGCGCGCTGACGACAGCATCACCGACGTGGTCAATATCGGCATTGGTGGCTCGGACCTGGGGCCACAGATGGCGGTAGTGGCACTCAACGAATTTGTCACTCCGGCCAAGCGCTTTCACTTTGTCTCGAATGTTGATGGGCATGAACTCGCTGCCGTGCTGAAAAAAATCAAGCCCGAGAGCACGCTGTTTTTGATTGCCAGCAAGACCTTTACCACCATCGAGACGATGACCAATGCGCGCTCTGCCAAGGCCTGGTTTGAGGCCAGCGGCGGCACCGATGTGGCACGGCATTTTGCGGCGCTGAGCACCAATGTGGCAGCCGCCAACGCGTTTGGCATCAGCACCACCTTTGGTTTCTGGGACTGGGTCGGCGGGCGTTATTCGGTCTGGTCGGCCATTGGCCTGCCGCTGGCCATTGCCATTGGTGCAGAAGGATTCCGGCAGTTTCTGGCTGGCGCGCATGCCATGGACGAACACTTCAGGGTCGCCCCGCTGGCGCAAAACCTGCCGGTTCGCCTGGGGCTGCTGGATGTCTGGTACCGCAATTTCCACGGCTTTACCAGCCGCAGCGTGGCACCCTACCATTGCGCGCTCAAGCGCTACCCGGCTTATTTGCAACAACTTGAAATGGAAAGCAACGGCAAGCGCGTGGATGCCAGTGGCGCTGCGCTGCCCTTTGGCACCTCGCCGGTGTTGTGGGGCGAACCTGGCACCAACGGCCAGCACGCCTACTTCCAGATGCTGCACCAGGGCACCGACGTGGTGCCGGTCGAGTTTGTCGCCGTCAAAAAGCCCAGAGCCAGCCTGCCTGGCCACCACACGCTGCTGCTGGCCAATGTGCTGGCGCAGGCTCAGGCGCTGATGCAGGGCAAGGCTGATGCAGGTGGCCACAAGCATTTTCCCGGCAACCGCCCAAGCAGCTTTTTGCTGCTCGATGAACTCACCCCGGCCAGTCTGGGTGCGCTGATTGCCTTGCAGGAGCACCGCGTGTTTGTCAGTGGCAGCCTGTGGGGCATCAACTGTTTTGACCAATGGGGTGTCGAGCTTGGCAAGGTGCTGGCCAAAGAGGTGGAAGCGCGACTGGGCAGCGGCGATGTCAGCGGGCTGGACGGCTCCACCGCCGGTCTGCTGGAAAAATTGCGGGCTTGATCGGGCCATCAGCCGCCGCTTGTCGATGAATCTGGTGTTTGACTTTGGTGCCGTGCTGTTTACCTGGCAGCCGGGCCAATTCCTGTTGCAAATCTTTCCCGGTCAGGTCGGTTCGCTGGAGGCAGCCAGGCATTTGGCACATCAGGTGGTTGGCCATCCCGACTGGCATGATTTTGACCGAGGTGTGCTGGACACCGCTGCATTGATTGAGCGAACCTCACAACGGCTTGATCTGCCGCTGGCATCGGTCCAGGCCCTGATCAACGGCATTGGGGAACGCCTGATACCGATCGACGGCACGCTGGCGCTGCTGCAGGAACTGCGCCAGCGCCGTCTGACGCAGGACGGTGTCACCGGGCTGTATTACCTGTCCAACATGCCAGACGTTTATGCACGGGTGCTGGAAGCAAACTTTGCGTTCTTGCAGTGGTTTGACGGCGGCATCTTTTCATGTGATGTCAAACACATCAAGCCCGACCCGGCAATTTACCAGTTGCTGCAAGACCGCTATCGGCTTGAGCCGACCACAACGCTGTTCATAGACGACCTGAAAGCCAATGTGGCGGTGGCCCGCACATTGGGTTGGCAGGGCATCCACTATGAGTCGCCGCAGCAACTGCAGTCGCAGTTAGCGCTGCTCGGGCTGTGACAGGTAATGCGCCTTGAAAGCCGCCAGCGCCGCCTGGTAGGGCGCCTGGCCGACCTGGTGCAGGTCGCTGTGCTGCCCGCCCTCGATGGTCAGCCATTGTTTGGGCCCCCTGGCTGCCTCGAACAACTGCTGCCCCAAGTGCATCGGGACAGTGTGGTCGTGGCTGCCATGAATCATCAGCAAAGGCGCGTGAACCTGGGCAATCTTGTCAATCGAGGCAAAGCGCTCGTTGCTAAAACCTGACAGCAGGCTGGCCAGAAAACCGGCCGAGCGTGCCACACCGGCAAAACCGGTGAAGGCCGATTCCAGAATCAGCGCCCCATAGTCGGCCTGGGTTGGCAACTCGCTGGCAAGAGTCACTGCAACACCACTGCCCATCGAGTGGCCGTAGATTACCCGTTGGCCTGCGCGCGGTTCGCGGCGCACCAGCTCGGCCCAGGCAACGCGGGCATCGGCCAGGATGCTTTGCTCCGAGGGCACGATCACTGAACTCTGACCCCAGCCCCGATAATCGACCGCCAGCACGGCAAAACCGGCCTCGCGCAGCGCGTTGATCTTGGGCAGGTTTTGCGGCAAATTGCGAAACGTGCCGTGCAGGTAAAGCAGCGTTGGTGCATTTTTGGTGGCGTGCGGCAGCCACCACAGCGAGATACGCTGGGGCTCGCCGGTCTGCGGCACGGGCAGAAAAAAATGTTCCTCCCCGGCCGGCAAATCCACCACCACCATGCTGTCCGTCGGGGTCGGGCGGTAAATCTTCTGGCGAGACCAGGTGTCCAGCCAGGCACATCCACTGGTGCCCAACAGCGCCCAGAGCATCAGAATTTTGAAAAGATCAGCCGTTACACTGCGCATCCCAAACATGACAAAACGCAAGACTTGCCCATGAAAAATACAGTAGCGATCACCACAGGACTGATTGTGGCCCATCTTGCCGGTGCCGTCTGGGCTCAGCAAGACGGCAGCATGGCCGACAGCCCGGCACCCAAACTGAGGTTGCAGGTCAGCCCCTATACCCTGCATTTCAGCGAAGATACCCGACATGAGAACGTCTACATGGCGGGGCTGGAGCGCGAGCATGCCAACGGCAAGCTGGACGGGTTCACGCTGTTTTCCAACTCATTTGGCCAGGAAAGTGTTTACCTCTACCCTTGGGGCGGTGTTTACAACAGCATTTGGGGCATCAATGCCTTGTCATTCAAGTGGACCGCTGGTTTACTTTATGGCTACAAAAAGCCCTATGAGAACAAGGTGCCGCTGAATTACAGGGGCTTTTCACCCGGTGCCATCATTGCCCTGGCTTATGAATTCAAGCCCGGCTGGTCAGCGCAACTCGACCTGCTGGGGACGGCGGGCTTGATGTTGCAGCTCAATGTGCCGCTGCAATAAAACCATAGTATTGAGATTTAAAAAGCCTTGTAGCCCTTGCTGTATATGCGCTGACAGCTATCAATAATGAAACAAAAAACAGGCTCCGAGTGGTCGGCAACCGCCCTGGCGGGCGGTTTGCCAGGGCAACTATTCGCACTCAGAGACGATGATTTTGCAATTGCCTGAACATTTTTCCAGCGCCATGCTCTCTGCTTTCTGCTTGCTGGCACCCCAACCAGCACCGTAGTATTTTTTTGAAGCGGCATAAGCACCGCAGGCATCGAATCGGGCAACCACCTTGCAGTTGTCGTTGCCACTGTCTTTGCACTGCTTCAGGGCGCCTTTGGCCGCCGCATCCCTGGAACTTGCGCCGGTCACGAACCCATAGCCGGGTTCGGTTTCACCCTCTTCATCATCGACCGCTATGGCACCTGCCGCAAATGCGCACATGGGCAAGGCCAATAGCAGACCGACCAAAATTGATGACAATTTCTTCATATTCAAATCCTTGGAATGATGGGGGGCGAGAGGCATGGAGCGGGTACCGGTTAAAGGCAGCCGGTTCCGGTTGGCATTGTGACGAAAAACCAAGGCTGCGTCTTGCGCTGCCAGATGTGGGGCCGAATTCGCGTCGGCATCAGCCGGGATGTGCCGCACTCACCCGACCGGTACCAACAGAAAAAAGCAGCTTCCCTGGCCCGGCTGACTCTCGACCCAAATCTGGCCACCCATCAAGCCGACCATCGCTTTGGCGATCGACAGGCCCAGCCCGGCACCACCATGCCGACGGGTTCTGGAGCCATCGGCCTGGGTGAAGGCCTCAAAAATCGCCTCGCGCCGATCTGCTGCAACACCACAGCCGGTGTCTTCGACCTGAAAAGTCAGCAGGCCGGGGCTGGCCTTGACACTGACACTGACGGAGCCGACCTGTGTGAACTTGATGGCGTTGTCGAGCAGCCGTGTCAGAACCAGTTGCAGCTTGGGCGCGTCACCACAGACTTCAGTGGGCAGGTCCGGGGCGCAGGAACGGGCCAGCGACAGATTCTTGTCGCGGGCGGCACTGGCAAAACAGGCGGTCACATCGTCGATCAGCCTGGCCGGCGAAAAAGGCCGTTGCAGTCGCTCAGTGCGACCGTCGATGAGCGAAACATAGGTCAAAATATCTGACAGCACGGCATTCAGGCCCTTGGCCGAATCGTGCGCCACCTGCAAATAGTTTCTGAGCTTGTCCGGCACACCGGCAGCGCCGAGCGTGATTTCGATCATGCCGAGAATCCCGTTCATGGGGGTATGCAGTTCGTGGCTCATGTTGGCGAGAAATTCGCTCTTGGTCCGATTGGCACACTCTGCAGCATCCTTGGCAACACGCAGCTCGGCGGTGCGGCGGGCAACCTCGCTTTCCAGTGCGTGCGCGTGGTCGTTGAGCAGGTCGCGCGCACGCTTGAGTTCCAGGTGGGTATGCACCCGCGCCAGAATGATGGGCGGGTGGTAAGGCTTGGTGATGTAGTCCACGCCACCGAGGCTGAGGCCCTTTTCTTCGTCTTCGACCGAATCCAGGCCGCTGACAAATATGACCGGAATATCAGCAGTGGCCTGGTTTTCGCGCAGGCGGGCCAGCACGGCGTAGCCATCCATTTCCGGCATCATCACGTCGAGCAGGATCAGATCGGGCCGCGGGTTGCTGGCAGCAATCTGCAATGCGCGTTGCCCCGCCAAAGCCACCAGCACGTCGTAGCTTGGACTCAGCAACTCAGCCAGAGTGCCCAGATTGCCGGAGTCGTCATCGACCAGCAGGATTGTTGCCGGTGTCGCAGCCATCGCGTTCTCCTTGTTCATTCGGTCCATTTTTCGTCCAATTGTGCGCGCGCCTGCGCCAGCGTCTTCAAAGCCTCAGCGTGTAGGAACTGTGCCAGTTGCCACTCAAACTGGGCGGCCAGCGGTCCCAGTGCTGCCTTGAGCAGGGCTGCATGGGTACTGACCAGGCGGTTGGCCTTCAGATTGCCCGAAAGCAACAGGGGCTCGAGCTCAGTCAGCACCTGACGCAGCAGGGCCCAATCGACCTGGGCCAGGGACACTGTTACTGACTCTGCGGGCAGGGCCAATTCAAGCGCTGCCGCCAGTTGCCCCAGCTCGCTGTCGAGCGCTGCGATGAGCCGCTCAACTTCGGTGCTAGCTGCACCTGACTTGAATGCAGCATCCAGTTCAGTGGCAAGTTGTTGCACCCCGGTGGCCCCCATATTGCCAGCAGTGCCTTTCAAGTTGTGGGCCGTGCGTCGGGCTCCCTCAGCATCGCTGGCCGCCAGATGCCCGCGCAGTCGGGTCATATCCTGAGCGTGATCGACCGAAAATTTTCGCAAATAGCGCAGATAAAGTGCCACCTGCCCTTTGAGCACCTTGAGCCCGCGCGCAACTTCCAGACCGGGGATGGTCAGCAGGGCTGCCGGCACGCTGTCGACGGTCGGCCCGGGCCCTGCGGCGGGCACCGGCTGGCGGTGCAGGCGCGCGGTGAACCAGAATGTGCTGCCGCCGCCCGGCTGGCTCACCACACCGATTTCGCCGCCCATCATTTTGACCAGCCGCTTGCAGATTGCCAGCCCGAGGCCGACACCCTTGAACTTTCGGGTGGATGAGCCATCGGCCTGTTGAAAGACGGCAAAAATGCGCTGCTGATCCCGTGCCGCGATGCCAATGCCGGTGTCGCGGACCTCGGCGCGCAGCATCACGCCAGCGGCATCGTCGCTTTCCAACCCAACGTGCAGACTGACGCTGCCCTGCTCGGTGAACTTGATCGCATTGTCAAGCAGGCTGCTCAATACCTGTCCCAGCCGAAGCGGGTCACCCGCAAGCGGCTGTCGGCCAATGCCCGGTGCGGTGGCCAGCGTCAATGTCAGCCCCTTGTGCGATGCCTGTTCACCCAGCAGCGTGCGCAGTTTGTCCAGCACGCCGTCGAGGTCAAAGTTGATCGCCTGCAGGTTCAGCCGCCCCGCCTCCATATTGGAAATGTCGAGAATGTCGTTGATGGTGGCAATCAGTCGGCTGGAACTCTGTCGAACCCGCAAGAGCTGATCCCGTTGCACGCTGTCGGTGGCTCGGCGCAAGGCCAGTTCGGTCATGCCGATGATGGCGTTCAGCGGCGTCCGCAGTTCATGACTCATGGTGGCCAGAAAAGTGGATTTCGCCTGGTTGGCGACTTCAGCGGCTTCTTTGGCAAGCACCAGGGTGGCCGTGCGGGCTTCAACCATGTCTTCCAAGTGGCGCCGTTGGCGCGCAAGTTCGCGTTGTACCCCTGTCAATTCGTCGTTGAGCTGAACCACCGACGCGTTAAGCGACTCCATTTCTGCCACATCGAACTCGGCCACCAGAATCAGCGTGTGGCCTTGTCGGTGCACTGTGCCGCACAGTGATACATAAGCCGCTGTGGTTTCGCCGACCGTGATCAGCCCTTGGTGAACGCGCCCGTCTGCTGCGGCAACGGCTGAGACCAGTTGCGCAAAGTCCGGCTGGATAAAAAAGCCTGCGACATTGCCCGATTTCGGGTCGCTGCGTCGGGCCAGCAGGCGCCGCAAGCCCTCGTTGCTTTCCAGCAATGTTCCGTCTTCATGCACAAAGGCAATGACCGTCGCCGTCAGATGCTGCATGCAGTCCAGCATCTGACGGCTTCTCAGGTTCAGCGATTCGATGGATGAGTTCATGCTGCCAATTGTTCCAGTGCCTGCAGCGCATCGTAAGCCCAGCCATCGGCATCCAGCGCTTGCCAGACCCGTTTGCCGAGCAAGGTGGCCTGCCCACCGACCCAGATGGTCGGGCATCGACTGCCCATTTCAGCCCGCAATGCGGCCACCGCCTCGCGCGCCGTCGCCAGATGAATCGGCATCGACAGCGACAGGCACAGCAGGTCAGGGCGGGAAGCATCCACTTCGCGCAGCAAGGCACCGGTCGGCACATCGCCCCCCAGGTAAACCGTTTGCCAGCCAACCGTCTCGAAGGCATCGGACATCATGCGCAAACCCAGGCTGTGATGGTTGCCCGCCACACCGGCAAACATGGCGCTGCGCTCCTTGGGCGGGGCAAATTTGGCTTCCAAATAGGCATGCGCCAGCACATTTTGCGTGATCGCCGTGGCCAGATGTTCTTTGGCGACGGTGATCCGGTTTTCTTGCCAAAGGCGACCAATGTCGTACATGGCCGGCTGGACCAGGCGTACCGAAGCCTCTGGCAAGCTGCAGCCAGAGCGCATGGCAGCTTGCATCAGTTCACCAGCGGCCCGATGGTTTCCGCTCAATAGCGCTTGCTGGTACGGCGCCGCCCTGAGCAGCGCTGGCAGGCGAAGCTCAACATAAGGCATTGGCAAACCATTGCCTTTGAGCGCCTGTTGGCCAGCCCTGAGAATGGCGCACAACGGCTCGGCCTGGGCTGCGGGCAACTGGTCAGTACAGTGCGCCGCAAGCAGTTCAAGCGACTCCACCAGATGCTGGCTCGGCACGCCACGGCTGTCCAGCACCGTCTTGAGCCAGAGTGCATATTTTTCAAACATCCCAGGGTCATTGGCCAGGCGGGCACCTGCCAGGTAATCGAGGTGGTAATGAAGGTCCTGGCGGAAGGCGTTTTTTCCACCGGGGCCAAACTGCTGGGCCAGGTCCGGGTACCGCAAATAAAGCGAATCCAGCACGGCGGCGACGGCACCGTCGCGCCATTGCGGGTTATCCAAACCGGCGAGATAGCCAAGTTCAATCATGTGGCAGCACCTCTCGTCGAATCATTTTGCGGGTATCGGGTCAAAACTGTGGCGTTGCGCCCGGCGGTCGTGAACATCATCGCGGGCACGCGCCCTGAGCGACTTGCCGCAACCACTTGAGCACGGTCGCATACAGGGTGTCAGGATCAACCGGCTTGCTGACAAAGTCGTTCATGCCGGCGGCCAGGCAAAGCTGGCGGTCCTCATCAAAGGCATTGGCCGTCATGGCGATGATAGGCATCGTTGCGCGACCGGACAAGCGGCGGATGCACTTGGTGGCTTCAACACCGTCCATCTCGGGCATCTGAACGTCCATCAGAACCAGGGCGTAGTCGCCGTGTTCCACCATGTTCACTGCCTCAACGCCGTTGCTGGCCACCCCAAGTTCAATGCCGACCGACTCCAGCAGAAAGCGTGCCACGTCCTGATTGAAGCTATCGTCTTCGGCCAAAAGCAAGCGCGTGCCTTGATGCCCGGCGAGCAATGCCTCACCAGGATTGATTGACGGTGCAAGGCCCACGGAATTGACTTCCCCATGCACCTTGTCAAAGCGTGCCGTGATCCAGAAGGCACTGCCCCGGCCTGGGGTGCTGGTGACACCCACTTCGCCACCCATCAATTGGGCCAGGCGGCGATTGATGGCCAAACCCAGCCCGGTGCCGCCGTAATGCCGCGTGGTGGATGTGTCAGCCTGCTCGAAGGCCGAGAAAACTCGTCCCTGCTGTTCCCGGGTCAGGCCTACGCCAGTGTCGGCGACTTCAAACCGCAGCAGGTAACCGGTATCGGTTTCTTCCAGCACCTGCCCGCTCAGCGTGATGCTGCCGTGCGCGGTGAATTTGGCGGCGTTGCCCAGGTAATTGAGCAGTACCTGTGACAAGCGGGTTTCATCGCCGCAAATCGCCGGGGGCAGGTCGGCAATTCTGACGTGCAGGCTCAGGCCCTTGTCGGTCACCGTGTCGCTGATGGCATCAAGCGTGACGTGCACCATGTCTGCCAGGGCAAAGTCCCGCTTTTCAAGCATCAGTCCGCCGATCTCGATTTTGGACAAATCCAGGATGTTGTTGATGATGCCCAGCAGGTGCTTGCCAGAGGCCAGAATCTTGTCAATTTGTGACATTTGCACCGGCTCGGGGCGGTTGCGGCGCATCACATGCGCCATTCCGATGATGCCATTCAAGGGGGTGCGAATCTCGTGGCTCATATTGGCCAGAAACGAGCTTTTTGCAGTGCTTGCGGCTTCGGCAGCCTCTTTGGCTTGCAACAGCGCCGCCTGGATTCGCAGCCGTTCGCTGATGTCAGTGATGAAACTGATGAAGCGTGGGTTACCGCCCTGTGGTTCGGCCAGGTAATAAACAGTGACTTCAACCGGCACCAGGCAATTGTCCTTGGTGCGTAGCGCCGTTTCGAACTTTGTAAACCCTTTCTTGCGGATAAATTCGGAGAGCTGAAAGAAGTCTCCGGCCGCCAGGTTCGAATCGAAATCGGACACGCTGAGGTGCTGCATTTCATCTTCGGTGTAACCCAGCATCTGCGCCGCAAAGCGGTTCGAATAGAGCACGCGGCCAGTCTCGACATCGACCCAGTGGATGCCGATACCGACATAGTTCATGGCAAACTGGGTGTCTCTCAGTGTTCGGGTGGAGGCCTCCAGCGCTGCCTTGGCGGCAAGCTGCTCGTCGAGCGCTTGCTTCAAGTCCAAGGTCCGTTCAGCGATGCGCTTCTCCAGGCTTGCATTGTGCTCATGCAACTGCAGGTTGCGTTCTTCGAGCTCAACAGCCTGTGCCTGAAGTTCGGCGGTCTGCTCGCCAACCAGCACCTGGAGATGTTCACGGTGCAGCCTGAGTTCTGTCTCGGCCATCTTGCGCTCGGAGATGTCACGAATGACCCCGACGGTACCTAGAAACACCGAGCGCTTGTCGCCACGCGGCACACCGTAGAGGCCGGAACAATTGACCTCAGCGGTGATGAGGTTCGCAGCCGCAGATTCGGCCTGGTTCGTCATGGCGTGGCTGCTGCGATGCGGCAGCAGATGCACCTCAAGGCCAGAGGTGCGGCGTGGCCCGGTACGCCGCTCGTCAAACAGGCCTGGTGCCTGCTGCGCCCCGCCTGATACTCCGATGGCGCGGCCGAGCACGGTTTCGCGGCTGACCGAAGCCACTTCCTGCGGCAGCATCAGCACCGAGAAGTGCTGGCCGACCAGATCTGCTGGCGTGTAGCCAAGATTTTTCACCGCCATGTTGAGGAAGGTAAAGATGCCATCGCCGTCGATGCGATAGACGATGTCGGGCACCGTCATCACCAGCGCGCGGTATCGCTCCTCTGAGCCCGTCAGCAGGTCGTTGCGCTCGGCCAGCGCCACATTGGCAGCATGCAGTTCCAGAAAAACCCGGACCTTGGAAACCAGCACCCGCGCATCATAGGGTTTGACGATGTAATCCACCGCACCGGCTTCGTAGCCTTTGAAAATGTTGACCGCGTCGCCAAAGGCCGCCGTCAAGAAGATGATCGGCAGATTGCGGGTTCTGGGCTCGCCACGCATCAGGCTGGCCAACTCAATGCCATCCATGCCGGGCATCTGGATGTCCAGAATGGCCAGCGCAAAGTCATGGTGCAGCGTGGCTGCCAGCGCCTCGTTGCCGCTGGCGGCTTCGATGAAATCAAGTGCCAGGACTTGCAGCACCGCGCGCAGCGCAACCAGGTTCTCGGGCCTGTCGTCAACAATCAGAATCTTCTGCTTGAACCCGGCATGTTCATAAACGGCACTCATGGCTTTTTCCTTGTGACCAAGTCATGGCATTGGCACAGCATGACCAGTCGCTGCGCGATGCTGTCGGCTCGCAGTACCTCATCAACGGCCCCGGTGTCAATCGCCGCTTGCGGCATTTGCGGGCTGGCTGCGTCCTGCGGCTTTTGGGCAATGGTACGCCCGCCCGCCACCTTGACGGCTTTCAACCCATTGGCACCGTCGCCATTGGCACCCGACAGGATCACCGCCACCAGCGCCGACCCCCAGGCGTGGGCGGCACTCTCAAACAGCACGTCAATTGACGGGCGCGACCAGTTGACCCGGTCATCGACCGACAGGCTGATGTTGCCTGGGCGTTCGACCAGCATGTGATAGTTGGCGGGTGCGGTGTAAACGTGTCCGGCTGCGATCGGTGTCTTGTCGCTGGGTTCAAGCACCCGCAGACCCGTCAGGTGTGCAAGATGGCGCGCCAAAGCGCCGTCGTCGCTTGGATGCAGGTGCTCCACAATCAGGATCGGTGCGGCAAAGTCGCTCGGCAACTGGCGAAAGATCAACTCCAGCGCCTCAATCCCGCCAGCCGAACCACCGATCACGACAAACGCGCCGCTCATGGTGTGCTGCGCTTGCGGTAAAGCTGAGCCTTGCGGTCGATCACCTCATAGCGCTCGCAGTGACTGAAAAACTGCAGGTCTTCCTTGGTGCCCAGGCACAGGAAGCCACCGTGTACCAGGCTGTCGGTCAACAGCGTCAGCACCCGCTCTTGCAATTCGCGATTGAAATAGATCAGCACATTGCGGCAAAACACCATTTGCATGTCGCCAAAGATGCCGTCCGACATCAGGTTGTGGTTTGAAAAGACGATGCGCTCTCGCAGCGGGGCCTCCATGGCAGCAGCGTTGTAGGCCGCGTGGTAGTAGTCTGAGAAGGTGCCACTGCCGCCGGCCTGCTGGTAGTTGCGCGTGGCCACCTGAATTTTTTCGATGTCATAAATGCCGGCGCGGGCACGCTCAAGTGCCTCGTCATTGAAATCGGTGGCATACAGGGTGGCGCGCTGGTTCAGGCCGGTTTCCTTGAGCACGATAGCCATTGAATAGGCTTCCTCGCCGCTGGCACAACCGGCGTGCCAGACCTTGATGTGCGGCCAGGTGCACAGCAGCGGCAGCACTTTCTCACGCACCGCGCGGTACACAAAGGGGTCACGGAACAGTTCGGTGACCGGAATCGAGAAGTAGCGCGCCAGTTGCGAGAAGAACCGTGCGTCGTGCAGCACCTTCGGAATCAGCTCGCTGACCGAGGCCAGACCGCTGTTGGACACAAACTGGCGCAGTCGGCGCTCGATGGTGGCGCGCGCGTACGCGCGGAAATCGTAACCATAGCGCTGCCAGATGGCTTCGAGCAGCAGCTCGACCTCGATGGTTTCAAGGTCGGCTCTGGGCTGGTCCAGGGACAAGGGTGTATCAGCCATATAACCACACCCGCATCATCGAGAACAAACGGTCCGGGTCAATCGGCTTGGGCAGATAGTCGCTGGCGCCCGCCGCGATGCATTTCTGCCGGTCTTCGGGCATGGCCTTGGCGGTCAGGGCAATGATTGGCAGCTTGCGCCAGCGCTCCTGGGCGCGGATGCGCTGCATCGCCTGGTAGCCATCCATCACCGGCATCATGATGTCCATCAGCACCAGGTCAATGGCCGGGTTTTCCTGCAACAACTGCAGTGCACGTTCGCCATTCTCGGCCTTCAGGGCCAGCATGCCGCGCCCGGTGAGCAAGCGCGACACGGCAAACATGGTGCGCATGTCATCGTCCACGATCAGCACCTGTTTGTCGCGCAGTGCGGCATCTGCGTCATGCAGGTTGGCGATGATCTGGCGCTTTTTCTCGGGCATCTGGCTGACTACCCGGTGAAGAAACAGCGTGACTTCGTCGAGCAGGCGCTCCGGCGAGCGCACGCCCTTGACGATGATCGACTCGGCGTGTTCGCGCAGGTTGAGTTCCTCGCGGGCAGTCAGGTCACGCGCGGTGTGCACCACCACCGGCGGCAAACTGATGCCTTCCTGTTCGAGGCGCTCCAGCACGGTCTGGCCGTCCATGTCGGGCAGTTTCAGGTCCAGCACCACGCAGTCGTAGTGGCTGGCGCGCAGCAGGCGGATCGCCTCTTCGCCACTGTCGGCTGCATCGACCGCAACACCCTCATCGGCCAGCAGGTCAAGAGTGGCGCGCCGCGCCGTTGCGTCGTCCTCGACCACCAGCAGGCGCCGGGGCTTGACCGCCGCCGCTGCTTTGAGCCGGTCGAACACGCCTTCCAGACGCTCCTGGTCAAGCGGCTTGACAGCGTGGCCGACGGCACCTCGGCGCAGCGACTCAGCCAAGTTGTCTTCCACCGAAATCATGTGCACCGGGATGTGGCGGGTGCGAATGTCTTCCTTGAGGGCATTCAGGATCATCATGCCGTCCATGCCCGGTAGGCGGATGTCCAGAATCACCGCCGACGGCAGATGTTTGTCGATCAGCGCCAGGCCGGTTTCGCCATCGGCAGCGGCCAGGCACTTGAAACCCTTTTCGTGGCACTTGCCAAGCACAATGGCGGCGAACTTGGGGTCGTCCTCGATCACCACAATCAGTTGGTCGCCCGCAGCAAGGGCGTCGCGGTCGTCCGGGATGTAGGCCTGTCGCCTTGGGCTTGCCTCTGACGGCCCAGGGCTGGCGAGCGCGCGCGGGCGCTGCGGGCTGGCCGGGTTTGGCAGTCGGGCCTGCTCAGCGGGGGCCGCAGCCTGCACCACCCCGGCAAGGGGCAGGTGCAGCGTGAAGGTGGAACCCTGGCCGGGTTCGCTGGCGAGCTGGATTTCGCCACCGAGCAGGTTGGCCAGTTCGCGCGAGATGGTCAGCCCAAGCCCGGTGCCGCCAAAACGCCGTGCCGTGCTGCCATCGGCCTGCTGAAAGGCCTCGAAAATCGGCTTGTGCTTGTCCCGCGCAATGCCAATGCCGGTGTCTTTGACGGAGATTGCCAGGGCATTGGCTGGGCTCAGGGCGCTTCTGGACAGATTGGCGGCGGCATCGGGCCGCCCGAAGCGCAGCGTGACACCGCCCGACTCGGTGAACTTGATGGCGTTGGACATCAGGTTGCGGATGATCTGCTCAACCCGCTTGTAGTCGGTGTTCAGGTCAGCCGGGGCATCGGGGCTGACCAGCACATCCAGGCTGAGGCCCTTGACCAGGGCCATGTGGGCGAAAGAAGAGCGCGCGGCATCGGCCATGTCGGCAACCGGCACGCTGCCGAACTGCAATTCCATGCGCCCGGCCTCGATTTTCGACAGGTCCAGAATTTCGTTGATCAGATTGAGCAGGTCGGTGCCACTGCTGTGGATGATGCGGGCCGACTCAACCTGGTCGGTGGTCAGGTTGCCGCTATTGTTTTGTGACAGGCTTTGCGCCAGCAGCAGCAGGCTGTTGAGTGGCGTGCGCAACTCGTGCGACATGTTGGCCAGAAATTCGGACTTGTATTTGCTGGCCAATGCAAGGGCTCTATGCCGTTTTGTGTGGAACTTGACATCACAAGCAGCGATGGACTAGCA
>DAOSLL010000019.1:0-16018 GCA_035368905.1 Rhodoferax sp. | reverse complement strand
GATGGCAAGGTCGGTCTCGCGCCCAGCCGAGTCGCGCGACAGTGTGGCACCGGGCACTTGTTGCAAGATGCGCTGCGCCACTTGCTGCATTCTCAGTTGGCTGGCAGCACGGGCAGCAGCATCAGAGTAGTATATTTTTGATAGCTTGTAGCGCTTGCTACATAAGGGCTGGAGGCTATTTTGACCATTATTTTCCGGGACAAAGGCGACGCCACCGTTTTCGGCCACCATGGCATCGACCGACCAGGGCAGCACGCCCTGCACAGCGTCGCCCTGCGCGTGCGGCGCACACCAGCCGACTGGTCTGCCGGTGATCGGAATCACCGCCAGTCCGGCGGCCTTCAGGTCAACCAGCGCCTGCAAGGCTTCGGGTGTGATGGCCTGGTGGGTGGTCAGCGTGTCGTCAATGTCGGTGAAGACACCGATGATCTGGCGACGTGCCTGCAGCGGCCATTGCGACAGCGCCAGCATCTGGTTTGCCCGCTCAATTGGCACTTTGCAGCGCCAGCCCGGCGTGTTCGCGCAGTGGGTGAAAGTGAATTTTGGGAAACCGCTCTTGTGCCAGCCGCACGTCATACGGGCTGGTGCACAGGTAGGCCAGGGTGTCGGCGGCATCGCGCGCCATGCGCTGCGGGTAGGCGTGGACAAAGTCTTTCAGTTCAGTGGCTGAGTCGGCGGTGATCCAGCGGGCACCGGTGTATTGGCTGCCTTCGAGCCGGATGTCGGCATCGTATTCGCCTTTGAGGCGATGCTGCACCACTTCAAACTGCAGTTGGCCGACGGCCCCGAGCAGCATGTTGCCACCCAGCTCGGGCCGAAACACCTGAATCGCGCCTTCTTCACCCAATTGCGCCAGGCCTTGCTGCAATTGTTTGGTGCGCAACGGGTTCTTCAGCACCACGGTCATGAACATCTCGGGGGCAAAAAACGGCAGACCGGTAAACAGCAGGTTCACCGAGCCGTCGGTGATGGTGTCGCCCAACTGCACACCGCCGTGGGTGGTAAAGCCGACAATGTCACCGGCGTAGGCTTCTTCCACCGCCTCGCGGCGCTGGCTCATGAAGGTCACGACGCTGGTGGGACGCAGTTCTTTGCCGGTGCGCATCACCTTGAGCTTGAGCCCGGGCGTGTATTTGCCCGAGGCCATGCGCACAAAGGCGATGCGGTCGCGGTGGTTGGCATCCATATTGGCCTGCACCTTGAACACCACGCCACTAAAAGGCTCATCTTCAGGCTGCACCTGCCGGATGACCGGCTGCTTGTTGACGACAAAAGAACTGGTGCGCGGACCCGGCGAAGGGGCCAGATCGATCAGCGCGTCAAGCACCTCCATCACGCCAAAGTTGTTCACGCCAGAGCCAAAAAATACCGGGGTTTGCTGGCCAGCCAAAAAAGCCTCGCGGTCAAAGCTTGGCGAGGCACCGGTGGCCAGTTCCATGCTCTCGAAGGCGGTGTCAATCTCGAAGCCAAAGCGCTTTGTCAGGGCTTCGGTGTCAGTCAGCGGCATGGTCTCGAAGTCCTGCGGGCGGCGCTCGCTGCCGGCCTCGAACACCGTCATGCCACGGGTGCGCAGATTGATGATGCCGCCAAAGGTTTTGCCTTGACCAACCGGCCAGGTCATCGGCACGCAGGGCATGCCGAGTTCGCGTTCGACTTCATCAAGGATGTCAAGCGGGTCGCGCACCTCTCGGTCCATCTTGTTGATGAAGGTGATGATCGGTGTGTCGCGCTGGCGGCAGACTTCAATCAGGCGGCGGGTTTGTGACTCAACCCCGTTGGCGGCATCGATCACCATCAGCGCCGAATCAACGGCGGTCAGCACGCGGTACGTGTCTTCGCTGAAATCCTTGTGGCCGGGGGTGTCAAGCAGGTTGATGACATGGTCGCGATAAACCATCTGCATCACGCTTGATGCCACCGAGATGCCACGCTGCTTTTCGATTTCCATCCAGTCGCTGGTGGCGTGGCGGGTGGCTTTGCGCGCCTTCACGGACCCGGCGATCTGGATCGCCCCGGAGAACAGCAGCAATTTTTCGGTCAACGTGGTCTTGCCCGCATCCGGGTGGGAAATGATGGCAAAGGTACGGCGTCGGCGGGTTTCAAAGGCGTAGGTCACAGGGTTCTTTGGTTGCGGGGTAAAAAATCGCCGTCTTGCCGGTGGCAGTGGCACGCCTGTCGAGCACATGCGTTATATTGAGGTACATCAACATTGCAAATTTTAATCGGCATGCAGCGCCGGTTTTGGACGGGCGATTGATGCAAAATTCAGACCCGTCACACTTGCATAAGGTACCTTTCATCATGACCATTCAAACCCACCCCACAACCCCATTGGCCGGCCAGCGTCCAGGCACCTCAGGCTTGCGCAAAAAAGTTACCGTGTTCATGCAGCCAATGTACCTGGAGAATTTCGTTCAGTCGCTGTTTGATGTTCTCAATGCTTCCGCTGCGGACGGTCAAGGCCTGCGCGGACAGACGCTGGTGCTCGGCGGAGATGGGCGCTACCACAACCGGGTAGCGGTGCAGACCATTTTGAAATTGGCCGCTGCCAACGGCGTGCAGCGGGTATTGCTGGGCCGAGGCGGCATTTTGTCCACACCGGCTGTCAGCGCCGTGATTCGCAGGCGCAAGGCGTTTGGCGGCATTGTGCTGTCAGCCAGCCATAACCCGGGTGGCCCGGATGGCGACTTCGGCATCAAATACAACGCCAGCAATGGTGGCCCGGCCACTGAGACCCTGACTGAAGCCGTTTATGCCCGTACCCTGACGATCAGCGAGGTGCGCGCCAGTGATGCGCCAGACATTGCCATCGACGAGCTTGGCGAGCAATCGGTCGAACAGATGCAAGTTGAGGTGATTGACTCGGTGGCGGACTATGCCGCAGTGATGCGGGAACTGTTTGACTTTGGCATGCTGCGCGGCATGTTTGCGCGTGGTTTCACGATGCGGGTAGATGCCATGTGCGCCGTTGGCGGACCCTACGCCAAAGCCATTATCGAAGGTGAACTGGGTGCGCCAGCCGGTACCGTGGTCAACGCCGAACCGCTCGAAGACTTCGGTGGCCTGCACCCTGACCCCAATCCGGTCAATGCCGAGGACTTGATCGCCCACATGGCGCAGTCTGACGCGCCTGACTTTGGCGCTGCGATGGACGGTGATGCCGACCGCAACATGGTGGTGGGGCGCAACTTTGTGGTAACCCCTTCAGACAGCCTGGCGCTGATGACAGCGCATGCCCGTCTGGTGCCGGGTTACAAAGACGGCTTGCTGGGTGTAGCGCGCTCCATGCCTACCTCGGCAGCGGTTGACCGGGTCGCCAAGAAGCTGGGCATTGCGTGTTTTGAGACCCCCACCGGCTGGAAGTTTTTTGGCAATCTGCTCGATGCCGGTCGCGTCACTCTGTGCGGCGAAGAAAGCTACGGCACCGGTTCCAGCCATGTGCGCGAAAAAGATGGCCTGTGGGCGATTCTTTTCTGGATGAGCCTGCAGGGTGCTACCGGTCGCTCAGTTGAGTCGCTGGTGCGTGAGCACTGGGCCGCGTATGGCCGCAACTACTATACCCGGCACGACTACGAGGGTGTTGCGGTGGATGCCGCCAATGCACTGATGACGGGTTTGCGCGCTGCGCTGCCGGGTTTGCCGGGGCAGTCATTTGGCACACGCACCGTGACCCTGGCTGACGATTTTTCCTATGCCGATCCGGTTGATGGCTCGGTCTCGAATGCACAGGGCATCAGGCTGATTTTCGATGACGGTGCACGGGTGATTTTTCGCCTGTCGGGCACCGGCACGGAAGGCGCAACACTTCGCCTGTATCTGGAGCGGTACGAGGCCAACCCGGCCTTGCAGGATGTACCGGTGCAGCAGGCGCTGCAAGATCTGGCGGCGTTGGCCGATCAGGTTGCCGGTATCGCCCGACATACCGGCATGAGTGGCCCCAGCGTGGCAACCTGAGCCCAAGCAGCGCGCAACGCGCGCGGTCAGTCGATTTCCTCACATTGCATAAAAAAACGAGATCCGGAGATAACCATGCCTGCTGTTGACAAAATTCCTACAACCCATCAATTGGTCCGACATACCGTGGCTCTGGTGCTGGCGGGTGGCCGTGGCAGCCGACTCAAGCAATTGACAGACAGCCGGGCAAAGCCTGCGGTCTATTTTGGTGGCAAGTTCCGGATTGTTGACTTTGCATTGTCCAACTGTCTGAATTCGGGCATTCGTCGCATGGCGGTGGTGACCCAGTACAAGTCGCATTCCCTGATGCGCCACTTGCAACGCGGCTGGAATTTTTTGCGCGCCGAACTCAATGAAATGGTGGATATGCTGCCAGCGCAGCAGCGTGCCGGTGAAGAGCACTGGTATCGGGGCACGGCTGATGCCATCTTTCAGAACATCGACATCATTCAGTCCAGCCATCCAGAGTACGTCGTCATTTTGGCAGGTGACCATGTTTACAAAATGGACTACTCGATCATGCTGAAAGACCACGTCGTTCGCGGTGCGGGTTGTACGGTCGGCTGTATCGAGGTGCCACGGGAAGAGGCATCTGCTTTTGGCGTGATGGCGGTGGATGCCTATCGCAACATCACGGCGTTTGTCGAAAAACCGGCCAACCCACCGACCATACCCGGCAATGATGCCGTTTCGCTGGCGAGCATGGGTATCTATGTGTTCAATGCCAGTTATCTGTACAAACTGCTCGAAGAAGACCTGGCAAACCCCGATTCAGAGCATGACTTTGGCAAAAACGTGATTCCCAAAGCGGTCGCTGATGGTCATGCGCTGGCCCATCCTTTTGGCATGTCGTGCGTCTCCAGGGTTGATGATGCGGCACCCTATTGGCGCGATGTAGGGACCATAGATGCCTTTTGGTCGGCCAATCTGGATCTGGCATCAACCGTACCGGAGCTCGATATTTACGATATTGAATGGCCGATCTGGACCTATCAGCGTCAGTTGCCACCGGCTAAGTTTGTGCCCGATACGTTTGGTCAGAATGGGGTGACTGTCAACACCCTTATTTCCGGCGGCTGCATCGTGTCGGGTTCCTATGTAGCGCATTCGGTGCTTTTCTCTGAAGTGCGAGTGCATTCTTTCTGTCGGGTTGACCAGGCGGTGGTGCTGCCCGATGTGACGATCAATCGCAACTGCCGCTTGACCAAGGTTGTGATTGACCGGGGTTGTGACATCCCGGAAGGTCTGGTAGTCGGTGAAGACCCAGCGCTGGACGCTCAGCGCTTTGAGCGCACCGAAGGCGGTGTGGTGCTGATTACGCGTGAGATGATTGCCAGATTGAACTAAAGAAGTAACTCGCCGCTTATGAAAGTCTTGCAGGTCAGCGCAGAAATTTTTCCACTCATCAAAACTGGAGGCTTAGCCGACGTTGCTGCAGCTTTGCCGGTCGCACTGAACGCTGCAGGGTGTGATACGCGCCTGTTGCTTCCGGGTTTTGCCCCCATCATGGCCGATTTGCGCGCTAGCAAGGTGTTGGCCGAGCTGGTAGCACCTTGGGGTGAACGCCTTGTATTGCGTCGGGGTCACCTTGCCAGTCTGGATCTGCTGGCCTATGTGATCGATCGGCCTGAGTTGTACTGCCGACCCGGAACACCTTATGAAGACCTTGAACACCAACCATTTGCGGACAACTATCGTCGATTCGCGTTGTTAGGCTGGGTGGCTTCCCGCTTGGCCAGTGGCCTCGACAGCGATTGGCGGCCACAAGTTGTGCATAGCCATGACTGGCATGCCGCATTGGCATCTGCTTATGTGGCATTTTTGCCGGTTCAGAACTTCCATGTTGCCAGTGTTTATACGGTACACAATTTGGCTTATGACGGACTGTTTGCACCCCGGCATTTTTTCGAGCTTGGCTTGCCGTCGGGCGCATTTTCAGTTGATGGCCTTGAGTTTCACGGTCAGATGTCATTCATGAAGGCCGGCTTGTTTTTTTCAGACCATATCACCACTGTGAGCCCGAGTTATGCCCTTGAAATTCAGACGCCCGAAGACGGTTATGGGATGGATGGGCTGCTGCGCTTGCGCGCCAACGCTCTGACCGGCATTCTGAACGGCGTTGATGAATCGGTCTGGGACCCTGCGCGAGACCCGGCTATTTCCCACCCATTTGATGCCCACAATACAGAGGGCAAGCAGCGCTGCAAAGCCTGGTTGCGACAAGAGCTTGGCCTGGCGGTGCAAAACGATGCCCCTTTGTTTGGTATTGTGAGTCGCATCACAGAACAGAAAGGCTTGCACCTGGTGCTCAATGTACTTGATGAGTTGCTCGCCCAAGGTGGTCAGTTGGTGATGATGGGTGAGGGGGATCCGGAAATGGAGGCCGCTTTCCGACAACGTGCGCTATCCAGTCCGCAGGCGGTATCGGTCCATATTGGTTATAACGAGCGCTTTGCACATCGGATCTTTGCCGCTACCGATGTGACTCTGGTGCCGTCCAGCTTTGAGCCCTGTGGCCTGACGCAACTGTATGGCCTGAAGTACGGCAGTCTTCCTTTGGTGCACCATGTCGGGGGTTTGGCTGACACCGTGGTCGATTGCACTCTGGAAGACCTCGCCAATGAAACTGCCAACGGTTTTGTCTTTTATCGTTTTGACGCGCAAGGATTGCGCCGTGCCATGAGCAGGGCGTTCGCGCTGTATGCTCGAAAAGCCGAGTGGCGAGCCGTGCGCAAACGTGCCATGAGCCAGCCGCTGGGTTGGGATAAGGCCGCTGCGCAGTACGTGAATTTGTATCGCAAGCTTTGCCCCGAGCCGTTCCAAAATTGAGGTCGCCATGGTGGCAGACCCTGACATGCACTAGGAGCATTTAATTTATGGCCAATCCATTGTTGTTGCAGCGCCGCGCTGGCGTGGTGTTGCATCCAACGTCTTTGCCCGGTCCGCACGGGTCCGGTGACTTTGGCCCCAATGCCTTCAAGTTTGTGGACTGGCTTCAGGCTGCCGGGCAAACCCTTTGGCAAACCTTGCCACTCGGACCGGTCGGCCCTGGTTATTCGCCTTACATGGGCAGCTCGGCGTTTGCGGGAAATCCCTGTCTGGTGGCGTTCGAGCCAATGGTCGAGTTGGGCTGGATTGACGCTGACAGCTTGATGGTCAAGTTCGATGAGTTGAAGATCAATTACCCGAACCTGGTTCCCTGGCGCATGCAAAAGCTGCGTGAGGCGTTTGCCGGGTTCATCAAACGTGGTAACCAGCGTGAGCAACGGGCACTCTACGACTGGGCGCAGTCGCAACAGGCCTGGCTCGATGACTACACCCTGTTCATGGCTCTCGACAATCATTACTGCCCGGCTCTTTGGCCAGATTGGCCGTCCAATCTGGCCAAGCGGGAGCCGATGGCAATGGTCAATGCTCGCCTGGAGTTTGCTTCAGAGCTGGATTTTTGGTGCTTTGTCCAGTGGCAGTTCGATGTTCAGTGGCAGGCGATCAAGAATTATGCCCATCAGAAGCAGGTGTTGCTGGTCGGTGACCTACCCATTTTTGTAGCGCATCACAGTGCTGACTGTTGGGCCAGACCCGACTTGTATGTGCTTGACGAGTCAGGTAAACCGACTGTGGTGGCAGGGGTACCACCCGATTTCTTTTCTGCCACAGGGCAGCGCTGGGGCAATCCGTTGTACGACTGGGCGGCCATGCAGCAAGATGGATACCAGTGGTGGATTGAGCGGGTAAGGCGGCAATTGTTGCTGGCTGACATTATCCGAATCGACCATTTCCGGGGCTTTGTCGACTATTGGGAAATTCCGGCAGACGAGCCAACGGCTATATGTGGCCGTTGGCAACCTGGCCCTGGGGATGACCTGTTTGCGGCGTTGGTCGGTGCTTTGGGCGACTTGCCAATCATTGCAGAAGACCTCGGCATCATCACGCCCGAGGTCACGGCCCTGCGCGAGCGTATCGGGTTTCCTGGAATGAAAGTTCTTCTGTTTGCGTTTTCAGGCGATGAAAGCCATGTCTTTCTGCCGGAAAACTATGAGTCCAACACCGTGGTCTACACCGGCACGCACGATAACGACACAGTGCAGGGATGGTGGGCCACCTGTACCGAACATGAACGGGCTTTTGCCAAACGCTACCTGAACACCGATGGATCAGATTTGCATTGGGCCATGCTTCGCGCTGGCTCCATGTCGGTGGCCAACATATCGCTGTGCCAGTTTCAAGATGTGCTGGGTCTGGACGGCACACATCGCATGAACACCCCGGGCACCATGGGCTGCTGGACCTGGCGTTTCATCTGGGACTGGGTCGAGCCACCGGTGACACAGCGGTTGGCCCAACTGACGGCAGACAGTGGCAGGTGTGAAGCGGCAACGACCTGATTGGTCGCACCAAGATACTGTCGACCAGCGCCTAAATCAAGCTTTGTGGTAGGGGCGCGTGGTCGTTTGCTGAAGCAGCAATAGGCTGTGCGCAACGACCGGAACCGGTGTCGTACCCGCCGCCCGCCAGACTGCCAGCCCGCGCGGATGGCTGGTGTCAAGCAGTGCTTGCCACTGGCCTCTGGGCAGGGCGAAGGTTTCCGGGCTGGCACCACTGTTGATCAACAACAGCAGCGGCATCTTGGCCCGACCTGGCTTTCCGATCAAGCAACCCAGTGCACGTTGCATCGGTTGGTGCCAGGAATCTCCCTGCAGTGCGCTACCATCTGGGTTCCACCACGACAAGTCATAGTTGCCGTCGGCATCTGCAGCGCCGCTGTACCAATGGTTGGCAAAAGGTCGCAATTGGTGTCGCAAGGAAATCAGGTACTGGGTAAATGCCAGCAGATCGGTATCGACGGTCTGCCAGTTGATCCAGGTCATTGGGCTATCTTGACAGTAGGGGTTGTTGTTACCGTCCTGGGTATGTCCCAATTCGTCGCCAGCGCAGATCATGGGGGTACCCTGTCCCAGCAACAACGTAGTCAGCAAGGCGCGCTGAAGTCTGGCGCGCATCCGGTTGACCGTCGGTGCGTCGCTGGGGCCCTCGACACCGCAGTTGAAGCTGATGTTATTGCCGGTTCCATCGCGGTTATCTTCGCCATTGGCAAGGTTGTTGCGCTGGTTATAACTGAGCAAATCGCGCAAGGTGAAGCCATCGTGTGAGATCACATAGTTGAGGGACTCGGCGGGAGGGCGTCGGCGCGCCTGGTACAGATCAGAAGAGCCGCAAAGGCGCATGGCAAAGTCGCCCCGGGTAGCGCCATCGGAAGGAGACCTTGGAGAGGCAGCACTTTGTACCCAAAAGCGACGAACCGTATCACGAAACTGGTCGTTCCATTCCAGCCAACCGCGCGGAAACTGCCCGACCTGGTAACCACCCGGCCCGATGTCCCAAGGTTCGGCGATCATCTTGACTCGGCACAGTACCGGGTCTTGCGCGACCGCCGCAAAAAACGCGGCTTGGGGGCTAAAGCCGCTGTCTGACCGGCCCAGCACCGTGGCCAGATCAAAGCGGAATCCATCGACATGCATTTCGCTGACCCAATAGCGCAGGCTGTCCATCACCAATTGCAATACCCTGGGCTGCTGCACGTCAAGGGTATTTCCACAGCCGCTGAAGTTCTCATAGCGACTCAGGTCATTGGGTGGCAGCCGATAGTAGCTGGCGTTGTCGAGTCCGCGGAAACTGATGGTTGGGCCAGACTGACCAGCCTCTGCCGTATGGTTATAAACCACATCGAGAATGACCTCCAGCCCGGCCGCGTGCAGCGAGCGAACCATGCTGCGAAACTCATTTCTTGGCGACACACCGCCTTGACCGCTGCACAGGCGCGGGTTAACACAGAAAAAACCAATCGTGTTATAGCCCCAGTAATTGCTCAAACCCATAGCGATGAGCCGATCTTCACTAAGGCTGTAGTGGACCGGCAGCAGGCTGACAGCAGTGATACCCAGCAATTTCAGGTGATTGATCGATGCGCTGTGGCCCATGCCGGCAAAGGTGCCACGCAACTCTGGCGGGATGAGTGGGTTGCGTTTTGTAAAGCCCTTGACATGGCATTCATAAATGATCGATGCAGCCAGCGGTATCCCCGGTGCTTGGTCATCGTCCCAGTCGAAAGGATCGTTGATGACACGTGCCTTCAGCGCCAGCCGGGCATTGTCATGGGTTTCCAAGTGACGCGGGTGCTGACGGTCGGGTGCGAAATGTTCGTCGCGCCAAATGAACTCCCCGACAATATCGCGGGCGTAGGGATCCAACAACAGTTTCGATGAGTCAAAGCGATGCCCGCGATCTGGCCGCCAAGGCCCGTGCGCCCGAAAGCCATAAACTAGGCCTGGCTGGGCACCAGGCAAATAGCCGTGCCAGACATCTCCGTTGCGACAGAATAGTCGCAATCTGGCCAGCTCATTGTTGCCGCTGGCATCAAACAAGCACAAATCCAGTGCTTGTGCGTTGGCAGAAAACACAGCAAAGTTGACACCATGACCGTCGTAAGTGGCACCCAACGGCCATGCACGACCAGCCTGCAGTGTCGCTGCGCTTAGCTCGTCCATTCGATGAAGACTGCGGCAAGAGGAGGCAAGGTCAGCGCAATTGACTGTGCTCTGCCATTCCAGTGAATATCTTCAGCAGTAACCTGGCCTGTGATAGCCCGAACATTGCTTCCGCCGTAACATTCTGAGTCAGAGTTGAGGGCCTCCCGGTAATTCCCCGGCTGTGGAACGCCCATGCGGTAGTCGTACCAGACGTTAGGCGTGAAGTTGCAGACCAGCAACATAAAAGAGCCACTTTCGGAGCGCCTGGCAAAACTCACAGTCGACCTTTGAGTGTCGTTGTGTTCGATCCACTCAAATCCGGCAGATACAAAGTCTTGCTGATAGAGGGCCGGAGTGGCCCGATAAAGCCGATTGAGGTCACGCACCAGGCGCTGAATACCAACGTGGGCGGGTTGTTCCAGCAAATGCCAGTCAAGACTGTGATCATGGTTCCACTCGCGTTCCTGTGCAAATTCGCAACCCATGAAAAGCAGCTTCTTACCCGGGTGACCAAACATGTAGCTTAGGAACACGCGCATGTTGGCCATCTGTTGCCAGCGATCTCCAGGCATTTTGTTCAGCAGGGAGCCCTTGCCATGGACGACCTCATCGTGCGAGATCGGCAGCACAAAGTTCTCGTTGAACGCATAGAGCAAACCAAACGTCAGTTCACCCTGATGATGCTGGCGATAGATCGGGTCACGCGAAATGTAGGACAGGGTGTCATGCATCCAGCCCATGTTCCATTTGTAGTGAAAGCCCAGACCACCAGCAAAAGTCGGACGTGAAACGGCAGGGTAGGCCGTAGATTCCTCGGCCAGCGTGATGGCTTGAGGCCGCTCGACACCAACGACTTCATTCATGCGCTTCAGAAATGCAATGGCATCCAGGTTTTCGCGACCACCATAGGCATTGGGAACCCATTCACCCGCCTTTCGGCTGTAGTCCTTGTACAGCATTGAGGCCACGGCATCCACGCGCAAGCCATCAACGCCAAACCGCTCCAGCCAGTAAAGTGCATTGCCAACCAAAAAGTTGCGCACCTCGGTACGACCCAGGTTGTAAATCAGGGTGTTCCAGTCATTGTGAAAACCCTCTTTGGGGTCAGCATACTCGTACAACTGGGTGCCATCAAAGTTGGCAAGGCCGTGTATGTCGGTTGGAAAATGCGCCGGCACCCAGTCCAGAATCAACCCGATGCCTGCAGCGTGGCAGCGCTCCACCAACCGCCCAAAGCCGGCCGGCTCGCCAAAGCGCGAAGTAGGTGCGTAAACACCAATCGGCTGGTATCCCCACGAGCCGTCAAACGGGTGCTCGCTGACTGGCATAAGTTCGATATGCGTAAAACCCATCTCTTGAACATATGGCACCAGCGTGTCGGCCAACTCGTCCCAGGTCAGCCACCGGTTACCGTCTTCGGTCACGCGCCGCCAGGAGCCCAGATGCACCTCGTAAATGCTGATTGGAGCGTTCAATGCATTGGCCAGTTGGCGTTCATGTGACGGCGGCTGTACGGCTGGCAGCTCACACACCACACTGGCCGTGGCGGGGCGCAGTTCCGACTGCAACGCATAGGGATCAGCGTGCTGGGGCAGCACATGACCACTGTTACTGCGAATCTCGAATTTGTAACGCGCACCACGCCCAATGCCGGGCAAAAAGAGTTCCCATACACCACATTCACGACGCTGACGCATCGGGTGACGTCGGCCATCCCAAAGGTTGAAATCACCCACTACGCTGACGCGGGAGGCATTGGGCGCCCACACCGCAAAACGAACACCGGCAATGCCGAGCATTGTGCTGATCTGCGCACCCAACACTTCAAAAGGACGCAAGTGAGTGCCTTCGCCGAGCAACCAGACATCCATTTCGCCCAGAACCAATGGAAAGCGGTAAGGGTCGTCAAACGTGTCTTCGATCCCGCTTTCCCATTTGACCCGCAGGCGATAGGGCGCGTCAGGGGCCTGCTTGACCGTTTCTTCATAGAAACCATCAATGTGACGCAAACTGAGGTCGCCCAAAGCTGCCCCCTTGCCATCCAATACGGTCACTTTGGCGGCTCCGGGTAAAAAGCAACGGATCGAGGTTTGTCCTGGTGAACTGAGATGCGGCCCAAGAACTGCAAAGGGATCGCCATGGCTGGCGCTGCAAATCATTTCAATGTAGCGGGTGTGTAACATGAGATTCAGTCAAAGTGTCAGGTGATGATGTGCACCAATTTTACTGCCCGGATGCCACCGGAGCGACGTGCCAGATGGTTTTGGCATACTCGGTGATCGTGCGGTCAGAAGAAAAGACACCCATGCCGGCCACGTTGGCGATGGAATGCTGACACCATTGGGCAGGATGTCGATAAACCGCATCAACCCTGGCTTGTGCGGTGATATAGGATTCAAAGTCAGCCAGCAACAGGTAATGGTCACCACCCCAGAGCAGTGAATCCATCAGGGGGCGATAACGAGCCGGCTCGTCAGGCGAAAAGCGACCACTGGAAATGGCATCCAGCACAGATTTGAGCGCAGGTTGCTTCTCGTAAAAACGCATCGGCTGGTAACCGGCTTGGCGCAACGACTTGACCTCGGGGGTTTTCAACCCAAAGATGAAGATGTTATCGTCACCCACATTCTGGCGAATTTCGATATTGGCACCGTCATCGGTGCCAATGGTCAACGCGCCATTGAGTGCAAGTTTCATGTTGCCGGTGCCTGAGGCTTCGGTACCAGCAGTTGAAATCTGTTCGGACAAGTCAGCACCCGGCATGATGACCTCAGCGACCGATACGCCGTAATTCGGGATGAAAACGATTTTGAGCTTGTCACCAATGCGCGGATCGTTGTTGACAATCTGGCCGACATCATGAATCAGGCGAATGATGGATTTGGCGCTGACATAACTCGAAGCCGCCTTGCCGGCGAAAATGACTGTGCGCGGCACCCAGTGGGCGTTCGGCTCGGCCAGGATAGCCTGGTAGCGCCACACCACGTGCAGCACGTTGAGCAACTGCCGTTTGTACTCGTGAATGCGCTTGACTTGCACATCAAACAGGCTGTCTGGGCTAACCTCAATGCCGGTGGTGTGGGCAATGGTTGCCGCCAACCGGACCTTGTTGGCGCGTTTGACGGCCATAAAGGCTTGCTGGAATGCAGGATCGGACTTTTTATCATCGAGCCGCTTGAGCTGGTCAAGGTCAAGCCGCCAGCCAGTGCCCAGTGTTTCGTCGAGCAGTGCCGCAAGCCCGGGGTTGGCCTGGGCCAGCCAGCGCCTTGGCGTGACACCATTGGTCATGTTGGTGAAACGTTCTGGCCACAGGTAGGCAAAGTCGGAAAAAATGGTTTGCACCAGTAAATCGGAGTGCAGCGCTGACACGCCATTGACAGTATGGCTGCCCACAATCGACAGGTGAGCCATACGCACCCGGCGGTCGCCGTGTTCGTCAATCAGGGACAAGCGTGACAGAAACTGGTTGTCATTGGGACGCTTTTTGGCGGCAAATTCCAAAAATTCCTTGTTGATGCGAAAGATGATCTCCAGATGCCGAGGCAGCACATATTGCATCAAACCCACCGGCCAGGTCTCAAGTGCTTCAGGCATCAAGGTGTGGTTGGTGTACGAGAACGTCTTGCAGCACAGTTGCCAGGCATCAGCCCAAGGCATGTTGTGTTCGTCGCACAAAATGCGCATCAATTCGGCCACCCCGATAGCCGGGTGGGTGTCGTTGAGGTGAATCGCAACATGCTCGGCCAAGTTTGCCAGCGACGGATGCTCGTCAAGGTGGCGCTTGACCAGATCCTGCATCGAGGCGGCCACGAAAAAATACTCCTGCTTGAGCCGCAGTTCGCGCCCGGCAGGGGTACTGTCGTTGGGATACAACACCCAGGAGATGTTTTCGAACTCGTTTTTGGCGCTGGCAGCGCGCGCATAGTCACCTGTGTTGAAGGCACCCAGGTCAAAGTGCGCCGGTGCTACCGCTTTCCAGAGTCGCAACGTGCTGACCTTTGTCGTGCCGTGGCCTGGCACCACCATGTCATAGGCCTTGGCGGCCACTTCACCCGAATTGCGCCAATAGGCTTGACCGTCAAGATGTTCAACCCAGCCGCCAAAGCGCACCGGATAACTGATGTCTGCACGTGGAAACTCCCAGGGTGTTCCATTGACCAACCATGAATCCGGATACTCCTGCTGGGTGCCGCCGGCAATGTGCTGGGCAAACATGCCGTATTCGTAGCGGATGCCATATCCCCAGGAGGGCAGGCCAAGGGTCGCCATGGAGTCCAGAAAACAGGCCGCCAGCCGACCCAGGCCACCATTGCCCAGCGCCGCATCGTGTTCACGGTCGGCCACGTCCTCAAGCTTTTGCGCGTGCTGCGCCAATCCGTTTCTGGCCACATCGGTGAGGTCGAGTGCAGCGAGCGCATTGGACATGGTGCGTCCCATCAGGAATTCCATCGACAGGTAGACGACCCGGCGAGCCTTGAGTTTGCGCTCTTGCGCCTGGGTCTCGACCCAGCGCTCCGACAATTGGGAGCGTGCCATTTGCGCGACCGCCAGCATCAAGTCGCTTTGCGAAGCGTTGGCAGGATCGACACCAATGGTGTGCAACAGGTGAGCATCTATTGATTCGCCGGTTTCAGTGGGCAAGTGCTTGGTATTCAAGGGCATTCCTTTGGATGTTGTCAAATTTATATGGCACAGCGTGTATTTTGCACCCCTGATCTTAGCGATGTTGCGGGTCTGTTACTGAATAGTCACAAAAGCCCGACTGCAACTCCAAAAAGGGCGAAACAGGTGTAGGAATTGTCCGAAGATGATCGTGTCCTATAATTTTTGCCATCCGAGGAGCGTTGCAGCGCGCACCATGACCATGTCGGTCAGGTGTCGCGTGAGGCTCGGAATCCGCTTGCATGCATGCCTGCGGCGCATCCAACGGCGCTCACCCACTGATGGCGTGCGGTGAGCTTTTTTTTGCAGCTTGTTGTCGCCGCAGTGTCATTCATCAACTGCTGGAGTGAATCATGAGCGCTGTATCAACATCTGAAAAAGGCACCGACTACATCATTGCCGATATCGGCCTGGCTGCCTGGGGTCGCAAGGAACTCAACATAGCCGAGACCGAAATGCCTGGCCTGATAGCCATCCGGGAAGAGTTTTCCGAGTCAAAGCCGCTGCAAGGTGCCCGCATCACTGGGTCCTTGCACATGACCATTCAGACCGCCGTGCTGGTGGAAACCCTGCAGGCGCTGGGCGCACAGGTGCGCTGGGCGTCGTGCAATATTTTCTCGACACAAGACCATGCCGCAGCGGCTCTGGTGGCACAGGGCACACCGGTGTTTGCTTACAAGGGTGAGTCCTTGCGGGATTATTGGGACTACACACACCGCATTTTTGAATTTGGTGGCAAAAAAGGCACAGCCGCCGAAGGCCCGAACATGATTCTGGACGACGGTGGTGATGCCACGCTGCTGATGCACCTGGGCACCAGGGCCGAAAAGGACAGCAGCCTGCTCGACAAGCCGACCAGCGAAGAAGAAACCTGT
>DAOSLL010000018.1:0-16031 GCA_035368905.1 Rhodoferax sp. | reverse complement strand
CCGTGCATCCCAACTCCTTGGTGCAAAACGGGGAGTTATTCCCGACCACATCCTAGGCTGGCCCGCTTCAAGCCGTCCAAACGTGCGCAGGCACGTCTGGAGCCGCGGCATTCGCCCGACCCAGCCGCGCCGCCAGCGGCCCACTTGGGCGTGTCCAACTGAGGAATCAAGCTTGAACGATTGCAGATTGCTCTGAAAACAATCAGATGTTTCTTACATAGGGTAGGGTTTCCCCGACTCCAAAGCGCAGATTTTGGTGACAAGCTACAGCCGTTTTTCACGCGAATGTCAAAAGTCTCCCAAAGTGAGGCGTCGGTCGATTGCAGCCTGTGTCGTCAGTGAGCTGCTTTCGTTTCCGAAACAAGTTAATCAGTCGAAGGAATCAAAATGTTCAATCTATCTTCCATGCCTGTCGCCCGGCGACTGGGCTTGCTGACGCTTAGCGCAGTGCTGGGCATCGTTATTCTGGCGAGCATTTTCTTGGTCTCGGAGCGGCGACTGGTGCTGGAAGAGCGCCAAAACGGTGTCAAGCAGTTGGTGGAAATTGGCTACGACATGCTGAAGCACTCGCAAAAAATGGTGGCCGACGGCAAGGTGTCAGAAGCGGATGCCAAACAGCGGGCCATGTCGGTCATCGGTGCCCTGCGTTACGGTAACGGTGAGTATTTCTGGATCAACGACATGCAGCCCAAAATGGTGATGCACCCGATCAAGCCGGAACTCGACGGCAAAGACCTGACTGACAACAAGGACCCGGACGGCAAATATTTGTTCCGCGCATTTGTTGAAACCGTCAAAACCAGCAGCAGCGGCAGCGGCTATGTGCCCTACATGTGGCCCAAGCCCGGCAGCCCCAATCCGGTGCCCAAAATATCCTACGTCAAAGGTTTTGCGCCCTGGGGCTGGATCATTGGCTCGGGCGTTTACATTGACACGGTTGATGCGGTGATGGTTCAGCGGGCGATTGGCTTTGCCGTTGGCACGATGATTCTGGTGCTCGTCATGCTCGGGCTTGGTGTGTTGATTTCGCGCAGCGTGCTGCGCCAGCTCGGCGGTGAACCGGCTTATGCCGCCGAGATCACACGGCGCATTGCCGACGGCGACCTGGCGGTGGAGATTGCCGTGCCGAACCCCGAAATCGCCAGCCTGCTTCAGGCGCTGGCCGTGATGCGTGACAAGTTTGCCCGCATTGTGGGCCAGGTGCGGCAGGGCTCGGAAGGTGTGGCCACCGCCAGCACTGAAATTGCCCAGGGCAACAACGACCTGTCGTCGCGCACCGAAAGCCAGGCCAGCGCGCTGCAGCAAACCGCTGCCAGCATGGAGCAGCTCAGCACCACCGTCAAGCAAAATGCCGATCACGCGGTGCAGGCCAACCAACTCGCACTGAGCGCCAGCACGGTCGCGGTGCAGGGTGGGGCGGTAGTGGCGCAGGTGGTGGACACGATGAAAGGCATCAACGCCAGCTCACGCAAGATTGCCGACATCATCGGGGTGATTGACGGCATTGCCTTTCAGACCAACATACTGGCGCTCAACGCTGCCGTCGAGGCCGCCCGCGCCGGCGAGCAGGGACGCGGCTTTGCCGTGGTGGCCAGCGAGGTGCGCAGCCTGGCCGGGCGCTCGGCCGATGCCGCCAAGGAAATCAAGGCGCTCATCAACGACAGCGTGACGCGGGTTGAACAGGGTAGCGCGCTGGTTGACCAGGCCGGCAGCACCATGAACGAGGTGGTCAGCAGCATCCGCCGCGTCACCGACATCATGGGCGAGATCAGTGCCGCCAGTGGCGCGCAAAGCGCCGGGGTGTCACAAGTTGGCAGTGCGGTGACTGAAATGGACAAGATGACGCAGCAAAACGCGGCACTGGTTGAGCAAATGGCGGCAGCGGCCGGCAGCCTGAAGGCACAGGCGCATGATCTGGTGCAGGTGGTGGCGGTGTTCAAGCTCGACAGCCACAACACGGCCCAACATCTGCCCAGCGCCATGCGAGCCAGCAAGCGCCGGTCAATCAGCCCAGCCCGCCCGGCCAGGCCTGCGGTGCTACGGCCATCGGGTGTGCCTGCTGCGCGTGCCTTGCCGCCAGCGAAGGCTGTCAAGCCAGCCAGTGCAGACGGCAACGATGCCGATTGGGAGACATTTTGAACCTGCCATTCTTCGACTCGCTGCAACCGTGAAGGTGCTGCTGACATTCGCGCTGCGCTGGCTCAAGACATGGTGGCTGGCGCTGGCAGTTTGAAGGCACAAGCGAATGATCTGGTGCGGCTGGTGGTGGTGTTCAAGCTCGGCTCCAGTTTTGCCTGAGGCGGCCAGGCAACGAACCTTCCGGTTTCTTTGTGCTATATTTAGAGAAGCTACTTGCGCAATATGGACAAGGGGTACAAGCCTTTTTTATGAAGATTTACTGGTTCTGCTGGCGATCTCTCAAGACCCGCGTGACGATGATGACGCTGGGCATTGTGCTGCTGGGCATGGTGTCGCTGGCCTGGTACGTCAGCAGCATGCTGCGCGAGGACCTGGAGAGTTTGCAAGGCAATCAGCAGTTCTCGATGGTCACATTGGTGGCTGCCGACATGGATCGGGAAATTGCCAGGCACCTGGCGGCACTGCAGTTTGCCGCTGCCACCCTGACACCAGCCCTGATCGCCAACCCGGTGGCCCTGGGACAGCATTTGACGCAGCGGCAAGATTTGGTTTCCCGGTTCAACAATGGTATCGCGGTTTACCAGCCCGATGGCAGCGCCATAACAGCCATCCCATCGGCCAGCGGCAGCCCCAACCATAGCGATGTTGTGCGCGAAGACCTGATTGATGTCTTCAAGGGAGCCAAAGCGGTTGTCGGCCAGCCCCACTTGTCGTGGCCCAACCGGTTTGCCGCATTTGTCATGAGTGTTCCGGTGCTTGACCCGGCAGGTCAGGTCATTGGGGCGCTGTCCGGGGCAACCGATTTGAGCGGGGTGAATTTTCTCGACAAGTACGTGGGTAACAGCTACGGAGCCAGCGGCAGTTTTGTGCTGATCGCACCGCGCAGTCGGCTGGTCGTCACGGCCACCGACAAGCGCCGGGTGCTGGAGCAACTGCCGATGCCGGGCATCAATCCGGAAATGGACCGGCTGTTGCTTGGGTTTGAGGGGTTTTCTGTGGCAGTTGGCGCAAACGGGCAGCAAGTGCTGGCTGCTGCCAAGGGAGTGCCAACGGCGGGCTGGCAGTTGGCCGTGCTACTGCCCACGGCGGAGGCCTTTGCGCCATTCGTCCGATTGCAAACACGCACATTGCTGGCGACGCTGTTGTTCACGCTGGTAGCGGGCACGCTGATCTGGTGGCTGCTCAAGCGAGAACTCTCGCCGATGGTTTCGGCGGTGCAAACGCTGGCCAATCTGGCCGATTCGGATCAAGCGCCGCAGCCCTTGCCAATTGCCCGCCAAGATGAAATTGGCAAGCTGATTGGCAGCTTCAACCGGCTATTGGCGACGTTGAAACACCGGGAGCTGTTTCTGCAACAGATTCTTGACACCTCCAGCGTGGCAATCTACCTGATCGATGCCGAGGGACGCATCAACCACGTGAACCGGCGCATGTCCGACATGTTTGGCTGCAGCGCCGAGGCCCTGAATGGGCGCGACTATGTATCGCTGCTGCATCCGAGCTTGCAAGACGCGGGCTACAAAAACATGCAGGCGCTGTTGGCCAACACCATCAACAGCTCGGAGGTGGACCGGATTTACTGCCGAGCCGACCAAAGTGAATTTTGGGGCCATCTGACCTGCCGCAGTTTTGACGATGCGAGTGGCAAGGGGCGCTTTATCGTCTGCGTCATCAACGACATCACCGAAGGGAAAAAAGTCCATACAGCCCTGAAAGAAAGCGAGAACCGCTACAGCACCCTGATCGAGTGGTCGCCCGACGCTGCGCTGGTACATCGTGACGGGGTGCTGGTCTATGCCAATGGAGCGGCCATCGCACTGTTTGGTGCCAACGCCATGTCCGACCTGGTGGGTCGCAACTTGATTGATCTGGTGGCACCCGAGGCGCAGGCTTTTGTGCGTCAGCGCATGCAGCGGCAAAATGAACAAGGCGGCAGCCTGCCACGCGCCGAGACCCGGTTTGTCAAGCTCGATGGATCGATCATTGATGTCGAAGTGCAAGCCACGCCAATCATTTATGACGGCCAGCGCACCAACTATTCGATCATTCGCGACATCACGGCAATCAAGCGAACCCAGGCAGAGCTGAGCATCGCAGCCACCGCATTCGAGTCGCAGCAGGGCATCACCATCACCAATGCGCAAGGCACGATCCTGCGCACCAACCAGGCCTTCACCCGCATTACCGGCTACAGCGCAGAAGAAGCACTGGGCCAGAACCCGAGGCTGCTGGCCTCGGGTCGTCACGACGCGGTTTTTTACCAGATGATGTGGAAAAGTCTGACCATAAAGGGCAACTGGCAAGGCGAAATCTGGAACCGGCGCAAGGACGGCGAAATCTACCCGGAATGGCTGTCAATCAGTGCCGTCAAGGACTCTGCCGGTCAGGTTGGCCATTACGTGGCCACTTTTTTTGACATCAGCGCCCGCAAATCTGCCGAAGAGCAAATCAACAACCTGGCCTTTTATGACCCACTGACGCAGTTGCCCAACCGCCGCCTGTTGCTGGACCGGCTGGCACAGGCGCTGATCACTTGTAGCCGCCACCGGTCCTGCGGTGCGCTGCTGTTTGTCGATCTGGACAACTTCAAGACCCTTAACGAAACACTCGGCCATTTCCAGGGTGACATGCTGCTGGAAAGCGTGGCCCGTCGGCTGAGTGCCTGTGTGCGTGAGGGTGACACCGTGGCACGGCTGGGCGGCGACGAATTTGTGGTGATGATCGAACACCTGAGCGACAACGCGGTTGATGCGGCAACTCAGTCTGAAGCCGTGGCTGAGAAAATTCGACTCAGCCTTAACCGAAGCTACACCATCGGCTCTTACGAGCATCACAGCACACCCAGCATTGGCATCACGCTGTTTGGCGAAGCGCCGCACGAGACGATTGATGAGCCATTAAAGCGTGCTGAACTGGCGATGTACCAGGCCAAGGCAGCCGGGCGCAACGCGCTGCGCTTTTTTGACGCACAAATGCAGGTGGTGGTGACGCAGCGTGCCGCCCTGGAATCCGATTTGTCCGAGGCCTTGCTGCAAGACCAACTGTTGCTGCATTACCAGGCGCAGGTGGTGGGCGATGGCCGCCTGACCGGTGCCGAGGTGCTGGTGCGCTGGCGGCACCCCGAGCGCGGCCTGGTGTCGCCGGCCGAGTTCATTCCTCTGGCCGAAGAGACCGGCTTGATCCTGCCGCTGGGCCAGTGGGTGCTGGAGACCGCCTGCCGCCAACTGGTGACCTGGAGCGCACGCCCCGACCTGGCCCACTTGACGCTGGCCGTCAATGTCAGCGCCAAGCAGTTTCACCAGCCTGATTTTGTCGCCAGGGTGCAAAGTGTTCTGGTCCGAACCGGCGTCAACCCGAAGCGACTCAAACTGGAGCTGACCGAGAGCCTGATGATCAATGATGTCGAGGGCATCATCACCAAGATGACATCCCTGAAGGCCTCAGGCGTTGGCTTTTCACTCGACGATTTTGGCACCGGCTACTCGTCGTTGAGCTACCTCAAGCGGCTGCCGCTGGACCAGCTCAAGATTGACCAGGGTTTTGTCCGCAACATCCTGACCGACCCCAATGACGCAGCGATTGCCAAGATGGTGGTGGCCCTGGCCGAGAGCATGGGCCTGTCAGTGATCGCCGAAGGGGTGGAGATTGAGGCACAAAAGGACTTTCTGGCGCACCTGGGCTGTCATGCCTACCAGGGCTATCTCTACAGTCGGCCGCTGGCCCTGGCAGAGTTCGAGCGGTTCACGCAGCAAGCTTGAGTCCGCGTCCAGCGATGGGTCAGATTCGCTGCTGGTGCCTTCAGCTTTGCCGGACAAAGGTCACGGCAAACTCGCTGCCGGGGCCAGGGCCGATCTGCAGCGCACCGCCGAGCTGGCGGGCCAGGTCGGTCACCAGTTGCATGCCAAGCGACTGACGGCAGCGAGCCTCAAAGTCCGGCGGCAGTCCAACGCCGGTGTCGCTTACCCACAGGCGCAGCAGGTCGGGGTTGCCGTCAGGCGCTGGCACGGCTTGCAAGCCAATCGATACCTGCCCGCTGCGACCTGCTGGAAAAGCATGTTTGAGGCTATTTGAAATCAGCTCATTGACCAGCAGACCGCAGGGTGTGGCCTGATCCATCACCACCTGCACCGCCGCCAGGTCCAGCACCAGCCGCACCAGCATGCCTTGACTGCTTTGCGCCCGAAACGCCTGGCTGGCCAATTGCTTCAGGTAGTCACCCAGTTCAACCGAGGCAAAGCTGCCGACCCGGTAGAGCGTTTCGTGCAGCAGCGCCATGGCAAGAATGCGGCCCTGCATTTCCTTCAGTACGGCGCGGGTTTCCGGCTCAATGCTGCGTCCGGTTTCCAGACGCAACAGGCTGGAGATCACTTGCAGGTTGTTCTTGACCCGGTGGTGCACCTCATGCAGAAGCGCAACTTTTTCCTGCAGCGTTGCCTGAAACGCCTGCTCGGCCTGCTTGCGCTGGGTAATGTCTTCCTTGATGGCCACATAGTGGCTGGGCATGCCGTTGGCATCCTGCACTGGTGCGATGATCGCGTTTTCAATGTACAGATCGCCATTTTTTTTGCGGTTATGCAGTTCACCCTGCCAGACACCACCAGCGATCAAGGTTTCCCACAACACCCGATAGACCTCCGGCGGGGTCAGGCCAGACTTGAGAATGCGCGGATTTTTGCCATACGCCTCGGCCAGGCTGTAGCCAGTGGACCTGGTAAAACTGGGATTGGCATACAAAATGCTCCCTTTCAGGTCGGTGATGACAATCGTCACCGGGGCCTGCTCGACCGAGCGCGACAACTGGCGCAAGCGGTCTTCGGTCGCTTTCCGTTCGGTGATGTCAGTGACAAAACCATGCCACAGCACCGATCCGTCTTCCAGACGTTCGGGCAAGGAATTGCCATACAGCCAGCGCACCGTGCGATCATCATGCCGAACACGAAATTCATGCTGCCAGGGTGTCAGGTTGCGGGCCGATTCTTGGATTGAATCAGTGATGGCTTGAATGTCATCTGGATGAACTTTGGCAAAAATCGCCGAGGCATCTTGCGTCACCATCTGCGATTGAAGCTGGAAAACATCCCATAGCCCGTTGCTGGCATAAGGTAGGGCGACACTGCCGTCCGGGCGCAGCAGATACTGGTAAACCAAGCCAGGCACCGAATTGGCCAGTTTTTCCAGGCGGCTGGCGGTCTCTTCGCGCAGTGCTTCGGCGCGTTTGCGTTCGGTGATGTCCAAAAAAATCCACAGCGATTCACCGGTTGACCGGGTCAGCTCCTGGCCGCTCAATTCAACCCACAGGCGCTGACCGCTGCGGTGCACAAATTCGGTCTGGCCGCGGTAAATCTGGCCCACCGACATCAGCGGGTAGGCGGCATCGGCCAGCCTCATACAGTCCTCTACAGTGGCGTAGAACATCTGCGTGGACTTGCCAATCAACTCGTCGGCCTGGTAGCCAAACATGTTCTGAAAGGCCGGATTGCTCCACCAGATCACCCGATTGATGACGCGCACGATGCCGACCATGTCGTTGTCAAGCATGGTCTTGAGCTGGGACAGAGACTGCTCCGACACCTGCTTGGCCAGACTCAACTCGGCCAGCGACTGTGACAAACCCCGGGTTTTCTGCTGCACGCGCCGCTGCAACGAGAGGTTCCACAGCAGCAGCAACACGGTCAGCAGCGCCGCCACTGCTAGCGCGTATTGCAGCACTGTGCTGACCGGGAACCCGCCCAGTACCTGCAGCGCCGCACCATGCCACTTGTCGTTGATCTGTAGGCGCTCGGCCTCGGTGATCTGGGCAAACCCTGCCTCCAGGGTTGCCAGCAGGGCTGCATCGCCCTTGCGCACGGCACGGTGAAACTTGCCGACCGAGATCGCCGGCGAGTGCCGGAATTGGTCGGCAATGCCGCGCTGGTTGAGCAAATAGGTGGCAGGTGGCTGGTCCATGCAAAACACCCGCAGTTCGCCTGTGGCTGCCGCTTCGACCACGCTGGAATAACTGGCATAGAGCCGGAAGCTGTCGGCCCCGTGCGACTGCAGCACTTCAATGCAGGCATCACCGTCTTTCACCCCGACGGTAAAACCACGCACTGACCTGGCATCCACAATGCCGCCAATGCTTTTGTGAAAAAACAGCGGCACCTCCAAGTCGGCGTAGGGTGCGCTGAAGTCGTAAATTTTTTCGCGCTCGGGGGTCTTGAACATCGTGTCAATCACCTGCGCCTGGCCCGTCTGCATGGTCTGCTGGGCCGCCAGCCAGTCCATTGCCAGCAGGTTCACCTTGATACCGGTGCGGGCCTGCCACAAGGCCCAGGTGTCAACCAGAACGCCTTGTACCCGGCCGTTGCTGTCGCGAAACACGTAGGGCGGGTAGTTGTCGTCCAGCACCACGGTGATGGACGCAGGCGGTGTCAGGGCAGCAGGTGCCAGCGCGCCTGCTGCCCCTGCCATGGCCCACAGCAAAAGGCTCAGCAGGCAAGCCAGTTTGCTCATTTTTATATAGCTGCTTGTGCAGGTAGCATAAGGGCTAGAGGCCTAAAATGCCTTCAGTCACGGCAAAAGCGAGCAGTTCCAGGTGCGGCACCGGGCGACCAAACAGGTAACCCTGAAAGGCATCGCAACCCATGCTGGCCAGAAAGTCCCGCTGGCCGGTGGTTTCCACCCCCTCGGCAATCACCGACATGCCCAGGTTATGACCCAGCGCAACAATGGTGCGGGCAATCACCGCGTCGTCATTGTCGATCAGCACATCGCGCACAAACGACTGGTCAATCTTGAGCTGGTTCATCGGCAGGCGCTTGAGGTAGGTCAGCGACGAGTAGCCGGTGCCAAAGTCATCGAGCGAAAAGCTCACCCCCAAGGCCCTGATGTTGCGCATTTTTTCGATCACATCGGCCACGTCGTGGACCAGCATGCTTTCAGTCAGTTCCAGCTTGAGCCTGAGCGGATCAGCCCCGGCCGCTTCAATGGCTTGCGCCACGCTGTCAACAAAATCGTCTTGCGCAAACTGCAGCGAACTGACGTTGACCGCCATCACCCAGTGTCCCAGGCCGGGCAGTTGGCTCCACGTCGCAAGCTGGCGACAAGCGCTTTGCAGCACCCATTGGCCAAGCTGCAGGATCAGGCCGGTTTCTTCGGCCAGCGCGATGAACTGGCCCGGCGGCACCATGCCCAATTGGGGGTGCATCCAGCGCACCAGCGCCTCGGCCCCCACAGGGGCACCGCTGGCATCGACCTGGATTTGATAGTGCAGCACAAATTCCTGCGCCTGCAGGCCGCGCTGCAGGTCTTTTTCAAGCTTGTTGCGGGCCAGCGCCTGCGCCTGGATGGCAGGGTCAAAAAACCGCAATGCATTGCGTCCGGCACCCTTGGCCTGGTACATCGCGGCATCGGCCATTTTGAGCAGTTCGTCGAGGTCGCCTGAACTCTTGTCAAAGATCACAATACCGACGCTGGCCGTCGTGGTGTGGGCGCGTCCGCGCAGACTGTATGCGGCACTGAGTGAGGTCAGTACCTTGCTGGCAACCATTTCTGCATGCACCGCCGCAGTGTCGCGGCCCAGCCCAAGCTCTTCGAGCATCACCATGAACTCGTCGCCGCCGAGGTGTGCCACGGTGTCATCCTCACGCACGCAAGCCAGCAGGCGCCGGGCCACTTCAATCAGCAAATCGTCACCAAATCCGGGGCCCATGGTTTCGTTGATCTGGCGGAAATGGTCAAGGTCGAGAAAAAGCAGGGCACCATGCTGGCCGGAGCGGCCACTTGCAACAATCGCCAGTTTGAGCCGGTCAAGCAGGCGGCGGCGGTTGGGCAGGCCGGTCAGCTCATCGTAAAACGCCAGTTGGTGAATTTTTTCCTCGTCAAGGCGCTGCTGGCTCAGGTCACTGAGAATGCCAAGAAATACCGGCTGGCCCGCGCGCGAGATGTTGGTCACCGTCAGGCTCAGCGGGAACAGCGTGCCGTCGCGGCGCAAACCCATGACTTCGCGCTCACGGCAAACGACCCGGTCAACGCCTTGGGTCGGACCCAGGCGCAAGATGTCGGCGTGCATCTCGCGCGCCGACTCTGGCATCAGCATCGACATGTTGTAGCCCAGCACCTGCTCAGGTGTATAGCCAAACATGGCACAGGCACCCTTGTTGAACGATTCAATCACACCACAGGCATTGACGCTAACCACACCGCTGGCCAAATTGTCCAAAATCGCCTGGTGATGCAGCGCCAGATCGCGCTGGCGGGCATCGGCCTGGTGTTTGTAAATCGCCATCTGCAGCACGCTGCGCAGTTCGTGCTCGGAAAACGGTTTGAGGATGTAGCCGTAGGGCTCGGCCAACTTGGCCCGCGCCAGCACATCGTCTGCTGAATAAGCCGTCAGAAACACCACCGGCAATGGTTGGCTGGCACGAATCGCCAATGCGGCAGCGATGCCGTCCATGCCGCTGCCAAGCTCAATGTCCATCAGCACCAGATCGGGCCGCAACTGGCCTGCCAGCAGCACCGCCTGTTCGCCACTGGTGGCCATGCCCACCGACTGGTAACCCATCGACTCAATTTGCTGGCAGATGTCGCGTGCGACGATGACCTCGTCTTCCACAATCAGGATTCGGCTTGAACTCAAGGTGGCCCGACCAGCAGGGCTGGGCAAGGACAAGTCTGACTTTTTGAGCATGATGCACGATAAGTCATTGTCAGCAAAACTGACATACGGCAAACACCTGATTCTGCGCAGAAAAATACCTGACCGAAATTTTGATCTGCTGTGATTGCTGCGCAAGCCGGATTGACGCACAGGCGATGAAGACGAATCCACCGACGGTCGTGAGGCGCGCGTCGAGCATGCCTCAGTTTGCTTCAAAATATATAGCTACCAGCGCATGCTGCAAAAGCGCTAGAGGCCAATTTTCTATATAGAAACCAGTCCAACCCGCATGGCATAACGCACCAACCCGGCGACCTCATGGATGTCGATCTGCTTCATCAACTGACTGCGGTGCGTGTCCACGGTCTTGATTGACAGATCAAGACGGCGGGCGATTTCCTTGGTGCTGTGGCCCTCGGCAATGAGTTGCAGCACTTCGCGCTGGCGCGGCGACAACTGTTCGCTGGGCTGTTCGTCACCGCGCAGACGATGCACATAGTCTTGCAGCACACCTTTGGTGACCGCCGGGCTCAGATAGGTTTCCCCGCGCAACACCGCTGCCAGGGCCATTTCGAGTTCCAGCGGTGCTGAATCCTTGAGCAAATAGGCGGCCGCACCGTGGCGCAGCGCCTGGCGCACATACTCTTCATTCTGGTGCATCGACAGCATCAGCACCCGCACCTGCGGTTGCGTCTTGTGCAGCCGGGCGGTGGCCTCAATGCCATTGAGCCCAGGCATGGCAATGTCCATCAGCACCAAATCGGGTTGCAGACGCTCGGCCAAAGCCAGCAGGGCCAGGCCGTCACCGGCCTCGCCCACGACATCGATGTCTGGAATCGATTCGAGCAGCTTGCGCAACCCGGCCCGCACCAGGGTGTGGTCATCGGCCAGCAGCACCCGCGTTGTCCTCATGCTGCCTCCGACTGGGTGCGCCATGGGCATCTGAGCTGCAATGTGCTGCCGCCGCCGGGGCAAGACACGATGTCCAGCGAACCACCCAGCAGCGTGGCGCGCTCCTGCATGCCCAGCACGCCCAGGCTACCACCGGAAACGGCGCGCTCACGCATGGCCGCCATGTCAAAGCCCTGGCCATCGTCTTGCACCGTCAGCAGCAAGTCATTGCCCTCGCGCTCCAGACGGATATCGACCTGACTGGCCTGCGCATGGCGGGCGACATTGGTGAGCGCCTCTTGAACAATGCGAAAACAGGCTGTTTCAATCTCGGGGGCCAGCCGCACCTGCACCCGTTCGTGGTGAAAACTCACCGCAAAACCGACGCGTTGGGCGGTTTGTTCAGTGATCCATTTCAACGCCGGGGCCAGACCCAAATCGTCGAGCATCGACGGGCGCAGTGCAGTGGCGAGTCGGCGCACCTGATGCAGCGCATCTTCAACAATGCGAATGCTCTCCTGGTTGAAGTCAACCGGCGACTTGTCCTTGAAACGTTCGTTGAGCTGCAGATTGATCTTGATGGCGGTCAGCGACTGGCCCAGCTCATCGTGCAGCTCAATGGCAACCCGGCGGCGCTCCGACTCTTGCGCTTCGAGCACCCGCCGCGACAAGGCCTTGAGCTGGCGCGTGCTGTTTTGCAGCTTTGCTTCGGCCTGATGCTTGTAAAGCGCCATGGCCAGCACGGTGCGCAGTTCGCGCTCGGAAAAAGGCTTCAAGATATAGCCAAAAGGCTCAGCCAGCTTGGCCCTGGCCAACACTTCATCGGCGCTAAAAGCGGTCAAAAACACCACTGGCAAGGCAAATTTGTCGCGGATGATCTGGGCTGCCGCAATGCCGTCCATGCTACCGGCGAGCTGAATGTCCATCAGCACCAGATTCGGGTGCAGGCTGGCAACCAGATCAATGGCCTCTTCGCCACGGGTGGCGATAGCGACCGGCAAGTAGCCCAGATCGGTGAGTTGCTGCTCAATGTCGCGCGCAACCACCAGCTCGTCTTCAACGACAAGGACTCTGGACTTGATTTCCGGCAAAGACATTGAACACTCCGGTTAGGATATATCTGATTTGTGAGTGTAGCGCCCTGCCAACCCGGTGTCGTGCTCAAAGCCGCCGATGCAGGTGCCCGCGATAGATCGCTGGCCAGGGGGCCTGGCCGACCCGAATACCGGTTTGCGGCGCAGTTTTGGCTGAACATCAAAAAGGCTATAAAGTCGGCCATTCGATGAGACAGCAACCTGCAACGGCAGGTGCCCATTCACACAGGATTCAACCTTTGCCAAGGAAAACAAGATGCTCAACAATCAGCCGGTAACGCAAAAAGAGTACATCCTTCGTGACAACCAGTCGCCCATTTCCCGAACCGATGCAAAAGGCCGCATCACCTACGCCAACGCCGATTTTTGCGAGGCGGCCGGGTTTACCGAAGACGAACTGATCGGCAAGGCGCATAACGTAGTGCGCCACCCGGACATGCCCGAGGAGGTCTTTGCCGACATGTGGCGCGATTTGCCCAAAGGGCTGACCTGGACTGGCATGGCCAAAAACCGGCGCAAAAATGGCGACCATTACTGGGTGGTGGCCAATGTGTCGCCGATTTGGGAAAACGGCCAGATCACCGGTTACGCGTCGGTGCGGATGAAGCCTGATCGCGAGTTGATTGCACCAACCGAGGCCATTTACCAGCGCTTTCGGCAAGGCCAGGCCAAGGGGCTGCGCATTGAACACGGCAAAGTGGTGCGCACTGGTCTGCCCGGCCTGCTTGACCTGTGGCGACAGCCGAACATTCAGCGCCGCCTGACCCTGCTGCTGGCGCTGGCCGCACTGCTGATCGTGGCGGTCGGCTGGCTGGGACTGTATGGCATGAATGCAACCAACCAGCAGGTGCAGGCGGTGTACCGGGAGGGCGCCCGCGCGATTGCCCACCTGGATGTCATCGCCCGCTTGCAACTGCGCAACCAGTTGGCACTGTCGAGCGCGCTGGCCAACGACGAAGTGGACTTCAAGCAGGCCGACAAGGCGCAGACCCTGGCGACTCAGATTGAAGCCGACATCAGCAAGATCAACAGCGAGTGGAGCAGCTACCTGGCCATCGGCCACACAGCGCAGGAACGCCAGGTCCAGACCGAGTTCGAGCAGATCTGGGCGCAGTATGTGAATGAGGCGCTCAAGCCTGCCGTGGCAGCCTTGCGCAAGGGCGATTTCGCGCTGGTGGCGCGCACCTACCGCTACACCGCCGTGCGGCATTTCGAGGCGCTCAACACCAATCTGAATGCGCAACTGTTGCGCCAGGACGCTGATGCCAAGCAGGCCGTTACCGACGCGCAAAGCCGGGCTGACTGGCTGCTGCTGGTCGGTGCCATCGGCATTGTGCTGGGGTTGCTGCTGTTGTTTGGCCTGGGCTGGCGGCTGCAGCGGTCGGTGCTGGCACCGATCAACCGCGCCGTGGCCATTTCAAAGCAGATTGCCGCCGGTTTTCTGGGTAACCGCATTGACCGCCAGGGCAACGATGAACCCGGCCAGTTGATGAGCGCCCTGCATGCCATGCAAGTCAGCCTGTCATCGATGGCGCAAACCATTTTGATCAGCGCCGAATCGGTCAGCAGCGAGGCCAACGCGATCAGTCAGAGCAACGAAGCGCTGGCCGGGCGCACCGAGGAGCAGTCGCTGTCGCTCAAGGAAACCAGTAACAACATGGAGACCGTGTCTGCCACGGTGCAGCGCAATACCGACAACGCCCAGACCGCCAACCGCCTGGTGCAAGAGGCCGGTGCCATCGTCACCGACGGCGGCAGCGCCATCAGCAAGGTGGTTGGCACCATGGACAGCATCGCGCGCAGCTCGCGCCGCATCACCGACATCATCGGCGTGATTGACGGCATTGCCTTTCAGACCAATATCCTGGCCCTCAACGCTGCCGTTGAAGCGGCCCGCGCCGGCGAGCAGGGCCGCGGCTTTGCCGTGGTGGCCAGTGAGGTGCGCTTGCTGGCCGGGCGCAGCGCCGCCGCTGCCAAAGAGATCAAGACGCTGATTGAAGACTCGGTGCAGCAGGTCGAAGGTGGCATGGTGCAGGTCAGTGAGGCGCGCCAGACGATTGATTCGTCGATTGACGCGGTGCACCGGGTTGCCGCGTTGATGGCTGAAATTTCGACCGCATCGCATGAACAGGGACAGGCCATTGACCGGGTCGCGCAACTGGTGGCGCAGATTGACCAGGCAACCCAGCAAAACGTGCCGATGGCCGAAAATGCCGCCAGCACCGCACGCAACCTGGGTGAACAGGGCAACGAACTGGTGCGCACGGCAGGAGTTTTCAGGCTGGCTTAGCCAATGACTCCTGCAGACATCCCTGCACCAGCGTGAGCTGGCGTGAACAACGCGCCGCCAGGGCAGTGTCGTGGGTCACCAGCACAAAGGCGGTGCCCTGGTTGCGCGCCAGTTCCAGCATCAAATCAAACACCCCGTGGGCGGTGCTGCGGTCGAGGTTGCCGGTTGGCTCGTCAGCCAGCACACAGGCCGGCCGGGTCACCAGCGCACGGGCTATCGCCACCCGCTGGCGCTCACCACCCGAAAGCTCGCTGGGCCGGTGCTGCAGGCGCTCCTTCAAGCCCACACTTGCTAGTATTTTTGTAGCTTCCAGGGCAGCATCGATATGGGCTACACGCCGAATCCATAGTGGCAAGGCAACATTTTCCAGGGCGCTGAATTCCGGCAACAAGTGGTGAAACTGGTAAACAAAGCCCAGATGCTGATTGCGCAATCGACCCTGCTGTGTGGCACTCTGGCGCGCCAGGTCTTGCCCGAGCAGGCTGACCGATCCGCTGGTGGGGGCATCAAGCCCGCCCAGCAGGTGCAGCAAAGTGCTTTTGCCAGAGCCAGATGCCCCGACCACGGCCAGCGTTTCACCGGCGCGAACATCCAGGTCCACACCTTGCAGCACGGTCACGTCCAGCCGCCCCTCGGTGAAGCGTCGGCTCAGGCCACGCGCACTCAGGACCGTGCCGCTGCTGACCGGCATGGTGGCTTCATTCATAGCGCAGTGCCTCGGCCGGGTTGACGCGACTGGCCCGCCAGCTCGGGTACAAGGTGGCGATAAAAGCCAGAATCAGCGAGATCAGCGTGATCGGCAGAATGTCCGCCTGCTGCGGGTCGCTCGGCATGCGGCTGATCAGGTAAATGTCGCGCGGCAGGAAGCTGGCCCCCAGCAACTGCTCCAGCGCCGGCACGATGACATCAATATTGAACGCAACACCGAGGCCCAGCAGCAGGCCGGCCAGGGTGCCAATGACACCCACCATGGCACCTT
>DAOSLL010000017.1:0-16658 GCA_035368905.1 Rhodoferax sp. | reverse complement strand
ATCCTGCAAGAAGCCGGGGTTGCGCACCGCGGCCGTGCCGATGATGACGTAGCGCAGGCCGGCATCCAGATAACGCTCGATGGTGTCGAGGTCCCGGATACCACCGCCCAATTGCACATCGACCTCGCTGCCCACGTCCTGGAGAATCTTGCGAATCGCTGCCTCGTTTTTCGGATGCCCGGCAAACGCACCATTCAAATCGACCAAATGCAGGCGCCGCGCACCCTTGTCCACCCAACTGCGCGCCATCACGACGGGTTCTTCGCTGAAGACAGTCGCAAGTTTCATGTCGCCCTGCTGCAGGCGAACACAGTGACCGTCTTTGAGATCGATAGCGGGAATTAACAGCATGATGCTTTAGGCTGGAAGAAGAAAACGGGATGAAGTGACAGGTCAATGATGACCGTCATGGGCGTTGGGCAGAAGACTCTGGGGACATGGCGTGGCACCTGTGCGGGAATGACAACGATGGTTCATCGTGTGGGGTGTCGCTTCGTGTTCATGGAAGACAAAAATTGTGCTCAGGGGTTCCAGTGCAAAAAGTTGCGGTACAGGGACAAGCCGTGTTCAGCGCTTTTTTCGGGGTGAAATTGTGTTGCAAAAATATTATCACGCGCAATGGCCGAACTGAAGCGTTGACCATAGTCCGTCTCGCCCACGCTGTGGCGCGCATCTGACGGTTTGGCGTAAAAGCTGTGCACAAAGTAGAAATAGCAACCGTCAGGCACCCCGTCCCAGATCGGGTGTGGCGTTGCCCCGTGGCTGTTTTGATAAACCTGATTCCAGCCCATTTGCGGAACCTTGTAGCGGCTGCCGTCGGGCTGCAACTGCCCGGCCAACTCGAACTTGATCACCTCGCCGTGGATCTGACCCAGGCACGGCGTGCCCTGGCCCGCATCACCGGCGTAGCCTTCGTGGCTGTGGTCCAGCAGCATTTGCATACCGACACAGACCCCCATCACCGGCTTGTTGATCAGCGCGTGCATGACCGCCGGGTACATGCCGGAGTCACGCAGCTCGCGCATGCAGTCGCGAATTGCGCCCTGGCCAGGCAGCACCACCCGATCAGCAGCCATGACCTCTTCGGGGCGCTGGGTCCAGACCACCTCGACCGGTATGCCACGGGCAGCAGCCATGACCGCGTTGGTGACCGAGCGCAGGTTGCCCATGCCGTAATCGACCACGGCGACGGTTTTTTTAGCGCTGCTACTTACTATTGAAATCATAGCTACTTACGCAATCAGGACGGGGGCTACAGGCCAATTGTTCATTTAAACCTACAGACTTCCCTTGGTTGAGGGGATTTGCCCCAGCGCACGCGGGTCAAGTTCAACTGCGCTGCGCAGGGCGCGGGCAAAGGCTTTGAACACGCTCTCGACCTGATGGTGTGCGTTGTCGCCCTTGAGGTTGTCTATGTGCAGTGTGACAAACGCGTGATTGACAAAGCCTTGGAAAAACTCGTGCACCAACTGGGTATCAAAAGTGCCGATGCTGCCGCTGGTGAACGGCACATTCATCAGCAAGCCCGGTCGCCCTGAAAAATCAATCACAACCCGGCTCAAGGCCTCGTCCAGCGGCACATAGGCATGGCCATAACGGCGAAGGCCTTTTTTGTCACCAACCGCCTGATTGACCACTTGTCCCAGCGTAATGCCGACATCTTCCACCGTGTGGTGGGCATCAATGTGCAGGTCACCCTCGGCATCAATGTCAAGGTCGATCAGGCCATGGCGGGCGATCTGGTCCAGCATGTGGTCAAAAAAACCAATGCCGGTGTGCAGGCGCGAAACACCGGTGCCGTCCAGATTGACTCGCACCGAAATTTGTGTCTCGGCGGTGTTGCGGGTCAGCTCCGCCTTGCGTGGGGCGCTGGAGGTCGAAGCTTCGGGGAGTTCGGTGAGTGGATAGTTGGTCATAGGGAGGCTTCCAGGGCTGCCAGGAATTGGCGGTTTTCAGGTTCGGTGCCGACCGTCAGGCGCAGGCATTGGTTCAACAGTGGGTGCATTTTAGAAACGTTCTTGACCAGCACACCACGCGCCTTCAAGCCCTCAAAAGTCATGTCGGCATCGGGTACGCGCAGCAGCATCATGTTGGCCTGACTAGGGAACGCCCGAACTTCGGGCAATCTTCCAAGTGCCTCAAAAAGCATAGCTCTCTGCGCAATCACATCAAGGGCTTGAGCCTGAAATACCTCTTGATGTTCGAGCGCAAACAGGGCCGCCTCGCAATTCAGCACACTGACGTTGTAGGGCGGGCGCACCTTGTCGATCTGGGCAATCAGCGGACGCGGTCCGATCAGATAGCCAAGGCGAATGCCAGCCAGACCAAACTTGCTCAGGGTGCGCAGCAGCAGCACATGGCTGTGCCGGGACAAGCGGTCGATATAGCTCGCGCTGGCAAACGGCTGGTAGGCCTCGTCAAGCACCACCAGACCGCCCTGCTCTGCCACTGCTTCAATGACCGACTGCATGGCTGCGTCATGCCACAAATTGGCGGTCGGGTTGTTCGGGTAAGCCAGGTAAGTGAGTGCTGGCCGATGCTGCGCGATGGCGTTCAGCATGGCTGGCAGGTCCAATTCAAAGCTTGCCGTCAGTGGCACACCGACAAAATCGAGCCCCTGCAACTGCGCGCTCATGGCGTACATGACAAAGCCTGGCAGCGGGGCCAGCACACAGGCTTTCTGGAAACCATTGGCCGTCGACGGTGGCACGGCGCAAGCCAGCGCCAGCAGGCTGATCAGTTCATCCGAGCCATTACCCAGCATGATGTCGAACCCCGCGGGCATGTGCGCATGGCAAGCCAGGGCAGCGCGCAGGTCATTTAGCCGGTCGGCCGGGTAGCGGTTCAGCGCCAGCGCACCCAGGCGCTGGCCCAGCTTGGCTTGCAGATGTGGCGACAGGCGATGCGGGTTTTCCATGGCATCGAGCTTGACCATGCCGGTTGCATCCTGCACAACATAGGCGTGCATGGCTTGCACGTCGGAACGGATGCGGGAGTCAATAATGGATTGCAAAAGAGTCATGCCAGTGTGTCGTTGATGTGTTGTTGATGTGTTGTTGCATGAGGTCCGGCGCATTCAAGTTTGCCACCACCCTTGCGGACAACTTGCGTCTTTCAACCAATGCGCGCTTTGCACGTTTCCTTTGAGTATTTTAGGCAATGCGACAACCGCTAACGCTCAATCGCTGGTGTTTGGTCGGCAGCGTTTGCCGCTATCATCATTGAGCGCCGTGGGTGTCGATGGAAAAAGTTTGGCGGCGGATTCAACAATGCAATAGGAGCAACTCCAATGAGAAGACGTGAAGTGAGTGGTTTAGGGACGATTTTGGCCGCTTTGGCGGTGGTCCCGATGGCACCGGCTATGGCCGCCACCTGGAACCAGCCTGAATACACGATTCAGCGTGCCCTCTATGGCACCCCCGAACGCAACGTGGATGTGACCCAGCGTCTGCGTGAACTCGCCGCCAACAACGAGCGTTTCATCTTGAGCAACGAAACCTTTGGCGTCGATCCGGACAAAGGTCGCACCAAGACCCTGCGCATCATCGCCACCGACCCCAGCGGCAGACCCCGCACCTTTGAGTACACCGAAAGCAGTTGGGTTGATGGCGCGCAATTCAGCGGCTGGAGCGGTGGCAACTGGGAACAAGGCAATGGTCAGCAGGGTCAGGGTGGCTGGGGGAACCGGCCGGGTTATCACGACGGTGGCAATGGGGGCTACAAAATACTGCAGGCACGCTACGGCACCGCCGATCGCCACGTCGATGTCACCCAGCGCCTGCGCGAGCTGGCGCGGCGCAACGAGCGCTTTCTGCTGAGCAACGAAACCTTCGGTGTCGATCCGGATCACGGTCGCACCAAGACACTGCGCATTCACGCGCGCGGCTCAAACGGGCAGATGCGGACTTTCGAATACACCGAGAGCAGTTGGGTTGATGGCTCACACTTCAGTGGCTGGGGCAGCGGCAATTGGGGCCAAGGCGGCGATGGCAATTGGGGCGGCGACCGCCCTGCTGTCGGCGGCGGCAACTACGACAACTATGACCAGGGTTTGCGCATTCTGCGTGCCGAGTATGGCGCCGGCCGCGACCGATTGGACATCGCCGAGCGGCTGCAGCAGCGCGTGTACAACGGGCGGCTCAATATCAAGGTCGATAACAACATGGCAGGCGGTGATCCGGCCGAGAAGCGGCCAAAGCAACTGTGGATCACCTACAGCGTCAACGGTCGCGAACGCAGCCGGGTGGTCCCAGAGGGCGAACGCCTCTCGATTCCCTGACAGCAATGGCAGCGCACGCGGCGTTGGTCTGCAGCAGGTGCCAGCCGCATCTGCAAAACTGCCAGGCTAGCCGCGATTTCGGGCAAACAGTCGCATCTCGGCGGCCCGCGCATGCGCCTGAAGACCTTCGCCATGCGCCAGCACCGACGCAATCTGGCCCAGGCGCTGCGCGCCAGCTTCACTGACTTCGATCAGGCTGCTGCGCTTTTGAAAGTCGTAAACGCCCAGCGGCGAACTGAACCGGGCGGTGCCGCTGGTCGGCAGCACATGGTTTGGGCCGGCGCAGTAGTCGCCCAGGCTTTCGCTGGTGTAGGCACCTAGAAATATCGCACCAGCGTGCTTTAGCAGTGGCTCCCAGCGTTGCGGGTCGCGGCTGCTGACTTCCAGATGTTCTGGCGCAATGCGGTTGCTGATGTCGCAGGCCTCTTCCATGCTGCGGGTGTGGATCAGGGCACCACGGCCATTGAGCGATTTGGCAATGATGTCGCGCCGGGGCATCTCGGGCAGCAAGCGGTTGATGGACGCTTGCACCAGGTCGATATAGGCCGCATCGGGGCATAACAAAATGCTTTGGGCCAGCTCGTCGTGCTCAGCCTGGCTGAACAAATCCATCGCCACCCAGTCCGGCGGCGTACTGCCATCGGCCAGCACCAGAATCTCGCTGGGGCCGGCGATCATGTCGATGCCCACTGTGCCATACACGCGCTTTTTGGCGCTCGCCACATAGGCATTGCCGGGACCGGTGATCTTGTCCACTTTAGGAATGGTGGCCGTGCCGTAGGCCAGCGCTGCGACTGCTTGTGCACCGCCAACGGTAAAGGCACGTGTCACGCCTGCCACAAAGGCGGCTGCCAGCACCAGCCGGTTGAGCTCGGGTTTGGCATCCAGCGCCCCACCTTGCCCGCCGCTGGCAACACTGCCGCGCACCGGAGTCGGCACCACCATGATGATCTCTGCGACACCCGCCACGTGAGCCGGAATGGCGTTCATCAGCACGCTGCTCGGGTAAGCCGCTTTGCCACCCGGCACATAGATGCCGACGCGGTCCAGCGGGGTGACTTTCTGGCCCAGCAGGGTGCCGTCCGCATCACGGTAACTCCAGCTCTCGCCACTGGCCTTGCGTTGCGCCTGGTGGAAACTGCGCACCCGGTCGGCGGCAGCCACGAGCGCCAGCCGCTGCAGTTCTGGCAAGCCATCAAAGGCGAGTTGAAGTTCAGCCTGCGTCAGCTCCAGCTCTGCCATGCTGGTGGCTTGCAGCCCATCAAAACGCGCGGTGTAGTCCAGCACAGCCGCATCGCCACGCTGCTGCACGTCGACCAAAATGTCGGCGACGCGCTGCTCGATTGCCGCATCGGTTTGGGCCGACCAATGCAATCGCGCCTTGAAATCAGCATCAAATGTGCTGCCAGTCGTTGATAGACGTGCGGGAGTAGCTATTAAATTCATAGTATCAAAAGGTCGGTTAGGAGTCGAGTGAGCTGGCATGGCGCGAAGCCTGCCATGCAACCATCATCGTCACGCGTTCAACGCAAGGACCGGGTGCTCAACCGATGGCTGATGAGTTGATTTGGTTCAAAGGCCGCCTTATTGCATATCTATACCATCAATGTCGTTGTTGTCTCGCCTTGCCTTGCGTTTGCAATGTCTGCGCCAAGGTGCATAGGCACGAATGATTTAGAGATGGAATTACCACGCCAACAACCGGTCAACCGGTCAACCGGTCAACCGGTCAACCGGTCAAGTTTACATCGCCCAAATTGCCGGGACGACTCTTGCGATGGGCCCGACCCAGAGACCTCAAGGTGCGGTCGCGGTCTGCATGCGCAGTTTGCGCGCCGCGTTTTCGGCCCTCGCATCGTCAATCTCGCGCATCACCCCGCCGACATCGACATTGCCTTGCGCCTGCTCAAAGTGACCAGTCAAAACGCTGTCCTGGGTTAACAGACCGGCCTGGTACAGATGCCAGATCTCCGGGCCGTAATGGGTGGCGAGCAATTCGGGCGCAAACTGGCCAAAGAAATCACGCAGATTGGCCACGTCGCGCAGCAGCATGCGCTGGGCGTGGTTGTTGCCGGCAGCGTCCACCGCCTGGGGCAAGTCAATGATCACCGGGATGTCGGTGCCCGCGTCATCGCCGTCGCCGGGGGTATACGCCAGCAAAATGTTGAACTCGGACAAATCCCCATGCACCACCCCAGCGCACAACATGCGTACCACCTCGGCCATCAAGGTGCCGTGGTGTGCCAGCGCCTGCACTGGCGTGAAAGCCACATCGTTCATGCGCGGTGCCGCATCGCCCTGGGCATCGGTGACGAGTTCCATCAGCAACACGCCCTCGTGAAAGTTGTACGGCTGCGGCACCCGCACGCCGGCGGCGGCCAGGCGGTAAAGTGCATCGACTTCGGCGCTTTGCCAGGCGGCCTCTTGGGCCTGGCGACCAAACCGGCTGCCCTTGGCCATGGCACGGGCCTGCCGCGTATTTTTGACCTTGCGGTTCTCGGTGTAGTCCACCGCCTGGCGAAAGCTGCGGTTGGTGGCCTCTTTGTAAATCTTGGCGCAGCGGGTCTCATCACCGCAGCGCACCACAAACACGGTGGCCTCTTTGCCGCTCATCAGTTGGCGAACCACGCTGTCGATCAGGCCTTCTTCAATGAGGGGTTGCAGTCTGGGAGGGGCTTTCATGGGGGGATTGTGCGCTGTGATGCTGATCGCCGCAGGGCGGCCGACATTGGCGGGCCTGAAAGCTGTGTGGTATTGCCAGGGTGATTGCGCCAGCGTAGCCACCCATAAACAGTGCCATGTTTTTTGCCGCAAGACTACCCGCAGACCATCGCCACTCCGCTGGCATTGCTTGACCAGTCGCGCGGGCCCGACCCCCGCGCAAAGCATGGCCTCCTTTTTACAACTGCCGCATACCCTGCTGTCTTTTGCTTTTGGTCTGGCGCATGTTGGTGTTACCGATGCGGATCAGACCGCCAGGCTCACGCGAGACCCGGTGGCACCGGCCAAGCGCTCAGATGCGGCCACGACGACGGTGCGATGCCATAAGCATCGCAGATGCCACGCCCACACAAGGTTTCTAGACCTTGATGGCCGAGCTGCAGGCAATTGTGCGCAAAACGCGCCGCACGCCTGGCGGTGCGGCTGAGGTGCCCGCTTTTCGAGATCACCACCAACCCTAACCATAATCAAAAACGCGCATTCGAGCTGATCACCCAAAGCAACATGTAGTCAGCCCACAACACATCAAGTTACAGGGGACTTTGGGGAAAAATCGGTTGATTGGGAAGGAAACTTCATCCAGGAGCTGTGTAGGCAGCTTGTCGAAAACTCTCCGAGAATTGGCTGCACCATTGAGCCTGCCGCGAGGCTGGCATGAAACTGGTGTTGCGCGCAATTGCGCAGCGCGCAGTCAAACGAGGCAGTCCCATTGACCGAAATTGCGGCGTGGGTCCGGGTCGCACCGAGTTGCGTTTTCAATCGGCATTGAGCGACAATGTCCAAGGGGTTCGATGCAACAGTTGGTGCTTAAACTCAAAATGCAGCACAGGGACAAAGCCACCCTCGCGGCGGTACTGAAGCAAACTGCCATTGCTGCCATTGCTGCCAGTGCGGTGTCGGTGGCGAGTGCCTGCTGATCTTTGTCCGCGCCCCGAAAATACCATGGGATGACAGAATCTGGCGCAAAGCGCACTACCAAGATACCCAGCCCATCAGCGTCTGGGGCAGGTGATCTGCAGTATGAATGGACTAGAAGGTTTCGGCCTGGCTATATCAGCCAGGCGATCAGAGTTAGCCGGACAGGGTTGCTGTCGACGCGATTGTCATGTGAGGAAAACATACCATGAATTTGCGTGAACGTGCCTACAAGGTCTTGCGCGCTGGTCGGGCCTTTGGTTCGCTCGAGGAACCGGTTTTGCAAGATCTGGCGGAACTGCTCGAGTTTCAAAGTGTGCGCGGTGGCACGACGGTGCAGCACGAGGGTGAGCCATCGATCGATATGCTGTTTGTGCTACACGGAGGACTGCGTGTATCCCGACGCACGGTCGCAGGCCAAGTCAATTTGTACAACGAGATCCGACCCGGCCAGAGCGTGGGCGAGGCGGGCCTGATTCTTCAGCAGCCGCGCACCGCCGACGTAACTGCGATGCGCGACAGCATCCTGGCGGTGCTGAGCCGGGCCAATTTTGAGGCCCTTTTGATTCGCTATCCACTGGCATTGAGCCGTGTGTTTGTTCAATCGAACTTACCTTTTGCCCGTGACAGTCGCCCCGTGGTCGAACAGCGCTATGCCCAAACCTATGTGGTGATTGGCCTGCATGAGGGCGCAGATGTCGGTACCGTGGCCGCTGACCTGAAAAAGGCGTTTGCGCAGCGTGGACGAGTACATCACTTCAAGCCACCCCAAGGAGGCAGTTCCGAACCAACTTCGATGAATGCCGAATGGGACAACCAGTTGGATGAGGAGTATGATTTTTTGGTCTACGAAGCCGAGCCGGGTTTGTCGGTCTGGACGCAAAGGGCGTTTCGCCAGGCCGATCAGGTGGTGTTTGTGGCATCGGTCGGTGCCTCGCAGGCGCTGGGTGTGATTGAGCAGGGTCTGACGCAGGAACTAGGCTTTCCAATGAAGCGCAAGCATCTGGTGCTTCTACACCCTGCCACTGCGCTGGAGCCCACCGAGGTCGCCCGTTGGCGCGACACTGCGCGCTATGAGCGTATTTACCCGCTGCGCACCCAGCAAGAAAGCGATTTTTCCCGGCTGGCGCGCTTTCTTACCGGCAGTGCCGTCGGCGTGGTGTTGGGTGGTGGCGGCGCACGCGGGTTTGCCCATGTGGGGGTGTTGCGTGCAATGGAAGAGGCTGGCATTCCCATCGACCTGGTTGGCGGCAACAGCATGGGGGCACTGATTGGTGCGCAATATGTCAGTGGCGTTTCGCTGGATGCCATCTTGAGTCAAACCCAGCACTTTGCTGGCGGCGGCGAACACCCAACGCTGCCGTTGGTCTCACTGGTATCAGGCCGCCGGGTAGAGCGTGACCTGAAACGCATGTTTGGCGACACCATGATTGAAGGCCTATGGCGGCCGTATTTTGCTGCCGCCTGCAACCTCAGCAGGGGCAAGACCTGTGTGCAAGAGACCGGCCCGCTGTGGCGCGCAGTGCTTGCCAGCAACTCGCCAGCGGGTTTGTTCCCGCCCGTGCTTGACAATGGCGAGCTCTTGGTGGACGGTGCCATTCTTGACAACGTGCCGGTGAGCGCGATGCGGGTACGCTTGGGCACTGCGCTGGAAAAGCGTCATGGCAACGGCACCATCATCGCGGTTGATGTGGATGTTCCCGATGCCTTGGGTGCTGATCCGACACTGGCTCGCTTGTCGCCCTGGCAGGTCATCAAGGGCTCGCTCTTCCCAGGCACCCATCCGTCCCCAAACATTGCTGACATTCTTTACAGCGTCGGGCACGTCGGCTCGGTTAGTCAACGAGGTCGCACTATGGCGCAGGCCGATCACTTTCTGGAGCCACCGGTGGCTGGATTTTCGCTCATGGGCTATCGGCATGCGCACGCCATTGCCGAAGTCGGATATCGTTATGCCCAAGGAAAAATTGCGCAATGGAAACAACAACAGTCAGCTCGTTGGGAGCCCGGCAAGTAAGCCTGTCGCTGAGCCAGCGCGAGGTCTGGCTGGATCAGTGCGCCTGGCCAGACAGTGCGCACCTGAATATCGGTGGCGGTGCGTTCCTGCGCGGCCGCTTTGACCTTCCTCGATTCAAGGCGGCACTGTCATGTCTGGTCGCCGAAAACGAGGCTCTACGACTGGCACCCAGGCTTGACGGAACCCAGGCGCTGCTGGCGCAGTTTGAGCCCACGCTGGAATGGGTTGACCTGAGCGGCGCAGCGAACCCCGAGGCCACTATGCGTGTCTGGTGGCACAAGCGGATTCAGCAAGCCTTTGTGCTCAACGGCCAGCCACCCTGGCGTTTTGCACTGCTCCATGCAAGCGATGAACTGCATGGCCTGACCATTCAGTTTCACCACTTGGTGATGGACGGCTGGGGTACGGCGCAGGTGATGCAGCGCTGGAGCCAGATTTACAACGCTCTGGATGCCGGGGTTCAGCCCGAATCCACAAACTGCCCCGACTACCTGCAGTTTATTGACGAATCCAACGAGTACCGTGACTCGCAGGCCTTTGAGCGAGATGCCGCCTATTGGCGGTCGCAGATGCCGACCCTGCCCGAGCCGCTGGTGGTGCGGCGCTACGCGCCACTGAGACCCGAGCACTTGCCCAGATCACGCCTGGCAAAACAGAAAATCCCGCGCAGCGATTACGCGCATCTTGAGGCCTACGCCAGCACCCAGGGGACGACGGCTTTCAACTTTTTTCTGGCTGCTTTGGCGCTGTACTTTTCACGCATCAACGGCTTTCAGGAGGTGGTACTTGGCATTCCCAGCCTGAACCGATCCGGCAGGCGTTTCCGCTCAACGCCGGGCATGTTTGTGGGTGTGCTGGCGCTGAAGGTGGTCGTCACTGAAAGCCTGACGGTGGCGGATTTGCTAGCGGCCACCGGCAGCGCCCTGCGCGGTGCGTTGCGGCATCCACGTTACCCCTTGAGCGAGCTGGGCAAAGCCTTGCAACTGATTCGCACGGGGCGCGACGGCCTGTTTGATGTGCTGCTGTCTTTTGAGCGACAAGATTACTCTGCCGCGTTTGGTTCGGCAAGGCTGGTGGACTCGAGGCAGATTTTTTCCGGCACTGCCCGCTATCCCCTGGGTGTGACCGTGTGTGAGTTTCATCCTGACCAGGATATTGAGCTGGTGCTTGATGCCAGCAGCGACTGCTTTGCGACCGGCGAGCCAGCTTTGCTGGGGCGGCGGCTTTGGCATTTGGCGCAGGCACTGATGGCCGAACCCAGCACCCCTTTGGAGGCTATTTCGCTGTTGCCGCCTGAGGAAGAATGGGCACTGCTTCAAGGACTGCACAAGGCTGTTGCCAGCCACGAAGCCACCCAAACCTATATTTCCCAGTTTGAACACCAGGCGGCCTTGCGGCCCGAGGCAACGGCAGTGGTCTGGAATGGCGGCAATATGGACTATGCAACGCTAGACCAAAAGGCCGAGCAACTTTCCAGGCGCTTGAAGGCCAGTGGCACGGCTGCGGGTGCCATCATGGCAGTTGCCATTGCCAGATCGCCCAACATGATGGTGGCGCTGCTGGGCATTGCCAAGGCCGGGGCTGCCTTTTTGCCGCTTGATCCGGAGGCGCCGGTGGCGCGCATCGCGCAGATACTGCAAGACAGCGCGGCTAGCGCATTGTTGATCGAGAAAGCAGATGCGGCCCGCTTTGCCAACTTGCATGGCAACACCCTGGTATTTGACAGCAACTCGCCGCCAACGCCCGAGGTGTGGCTGGACACGCTCCCGGCATGGATAGAACCCCAGCCTGACGATTTGGCATATGTGCTGTTTACCTCTGGTTCAACCGGGCACCCGAAGGGTGTGATGGTCACGCATGCCACCTTGTCGCGCCGCTTGGCCTGGCTGTCGCGCACCTACGCAGTGGACTGGCACGACCGCTCGGCCCAGGCGACACAGCTCACTTTTGACCCCTCGCTCATTGAGCTGTTTTTGCCTTTGATTCATGGAGGCAGCGTTGCCATTCCGCCACCGGGGCGGTTGTTGCCTGAGTCCTTGGCGGATTTTGCTATTGGCCACGGGGTCACCATCATGGCGTTTGTACCGTCCACCCTGAGTCGATTTCTGGATGGTGCGGTCGGCAAGACCGGACTGAAGCTGCGTGTTGCATGTTGCGGTGGTGAGGTGTTACCGCCTGAACTGGGCAACCGGTTCATCACCGAGACGGGTGCGCGCCTTTACAACGTGTACAGGCCTACCGAGGCGGCCATTTTTGCCAGCGCCTGGCAATGCGAACTTCATCCGGTCGATGTCGCCCTGCCGGTTGGACGGCCCATTGATGACACACGCATTTATGTCATGAACGCCCAGTTGCAACTGATGCCACTGGGCGTCACCGGCGAGGTATTTATCGGCGGTGCGGCGCTTGCGCGTGGTTACCTGAACCGCCCCGAGCTGGATGCGCAGGTTTTTCTGAATGACCCCTTTCAGCCGGGCGCGCGAATTTACCGCACCGGAGATCTGGGCTGGCTGGGTCTGGAAGGAAACCTGCATTTTTGCGGGCGCATTGACCGGCAAATCAAGCTGCGCGGCTATCGCATTGAGCTCGGCGAAATCGAGGCCACATGCCTGGCACTACCGGGCGTTTTACAAGCCGCGGCAAAACTGGTTGCAGACAATGGCAAGCCGGCAATCCATGTGTGGGTGGCCACCAACCCTGGGGTCAACTCGCACAGCCTGCAACAGGCTTTGCGCAGCCGTTTGCCCGACTACATGATACCGGCGGGCATCCGCGTGCTTGACAAGCTGCCACAAACCAGCGCCGGAAAAGTAGATTTCGCTGCATTGCCTGAAATCAGCCGAGTGCCTCTGGTGAGTGGTGTTCGTTTGCCTGCGTCTGCTCTGGAGCGCGATTTGATGGCACTGTGGCAGGCGGTTCTGAACCCGCCCACGATCGGACTTGCGGACAATTTCTTTGACCTCGGCGGCGACTCCCTGGCTGCGGTGAGCATCTTGACGGGAATCGAAAAACTGCTGGGGCGCAGAGTGCCCATGCATTTATTGATCGAGCATCCGACCATTGAGCAACTGGCTCTGGCATTGAAAAGTGATGTCATGGCACCAAGCGTTCTGATTGAACTCGGCAGTCGGAGTGGACAGGTTCCGCTGTACCTTGCAGCCTCCGGCCATGGCGATTTGCTGCGCTTTCAGAACCTGGCACATGCGCTAGGCAGCGCATGCGACGTGCAGTTGCTGCAACCACCCACCGACAAGGCGGTCGCGACGGTGGCCGAACTGGCCGGGCTTTATGCGACCAGCATCGCCAATCAACGGCTTGCGCCCGGTTTTATTGCAGGGTTTTCAGTCGGTGGGGTAGCGGCGCTGGAGACAGCCCGACTTCTGAGACAACAGGGCGTGGCGATTCGTGGTCTGGTACTGCTCGACACCATTTATCCGAAAGGTGCGTTGGGTGGTGCCATGTCCTGGCGCATTTTGGGCTGGTTGGTGCGACATCTCCATGTGCAAGAGCTCAGCATGAACGGCAGGCGTCTGGGGGCCATGTTCAATGACCCCGGGTTGATCAGTCAGGTGATGGCCTTGAGAGGCTATCAAGCTGCCAGCTTTGACGGTCCAGCCTGGCTCATCAAGTCGTCTGGCCTGGTCAGTTGGGACAGGTGGTTTTTCCGGCCCTGGCGCCGGTTGTTCACAGCACAACTGCAAGAGTTGCAAGTGCCTGGTTTGCATGGTTCCATTTTTGAGGCCAGCAATGTCAACGCCCTTGCTGGTGTGATCACTCAAGTGCTCCAAACCAGACATGACGATGCCCATTGATGATCGCGCCCGACTGAGGATTCGCCTGTCAGGTTTGCTTTTTGTCGCGGCATCCCTGATTGCCTTGGCGCTTGCCTGGAACTGGTCGCCGCTGCGAACCTGGCTGGACATTGATCTGATGGTGGCAAGCCTGCAGCGTCTGGGACAAACTTTTGGCATCGCCGCAGCGGTGAGTGGTTTTGCCCTGGCTGTGTCGCTGGCGGTTCCGCTGACTTTTTTGACACTTGTCACGCTGGTTGCATTGGGACCCTGGGTCGGTTTTGCCTGTTCCATGGCAGGTGCCATCATCAGTGCGGCATTGAGTTATGGCTTGGGCCGTTATTTGGGACGAGAGGTGGTGCAGCACCTCGCGGGTCAACGGGTGAATTTGCTCAGCCAACGCCTGGCAAGGCATGGTCTTTTGGCCGTTGTAGTTATGCGATTGGTGCCAGTTGCGCCGTTTGCTGTGGTCAACATGGTTGCAGGTGCCTCGCATATCCGTTTGCGCGATATGCTGCTGGGCACTTGTATTGGCATGATGCCCAGCACGCTGCTGATGGCAATTTTCATGCATCAGATCATCACTGCCTTGAAGCAACCCAACACCACCAGCGCGCTGCTTCTGGCCCTGACTGCGGTACTGGTGCTTGTTGGTGTTCTTGGCGTGCGGCACTGGTTACGTCATGCCAATGTGACGGAATAACTTACAGTCAGACATGAGGGCTACGGCATTTGGTTCAAAAGTGCTCGCAATCCTTGCGTAAGTTATTGATTCAATTTGCTTACAATGAAAAAAATGTAAATGGCATTGTTATTGCTTAGCTGCAGTTGATGACCAAGTTTGAACAGTTGCTGATCAAAAAATAGGTAACTACTCAGCACCCCTTGAGTGGCGATGATTGAATTGAATCAATAACTGATGATTTTCCTCATGCTTGGAAAGAGAAATTTTGACTCGATTTTTCCGAATTTTGCCTGCTTCTTGAGTACTTTCTGACGAACATCAGATGTAAGCCGTTGATTCATAATACGTGAGTAGTTATAAAAATAGATGCACAACATACCTTCAACTGGAAAGAGTGGCCAATCCAAGACCCAGCGGCTTGCTGACAGGTTCAATGCTGAGTTGCCGATTGAGTTCAAAGGCGTTGCTGGATTAACCAAGAACATCAGTGCGACGGGCATTTATTTTGAGTCCCAAGTCGACCAGGCACCGGGTTCAGTTGTCCAGTTTGTCGTTGACGTGGAGGTTCAGGGCGAGCTGTTCAAGATGATCTGCAAAGGCGAGGTTGTTCGTGTGGAGCAGAAAGACGGTGTCGTTGGCGTCGCTGTCAAGCTGGCCCATTCATTTTTTACTGATCCTCAATGAGTCGTCTTCGGAGTTGGTGATTCCTTCGGGGGTTAGGGCAATCTAAAGTGGCACCAACTGTCACGAAAATTTTCAGTTGGTTTAGGCGGTCCCCCTTTCAGATGAAGTTCGGGGGTGCCCGAATTGATTCGAACCAGGCCCCAACGGCACTGACTTAAGCTCATTGCCAAAAAATGCAGCAACAGCGCTCTGTAAACTAGAGCAAAAGTCACCGACTACAGAGGTAATCTTCCGGTCGGCATCGGAGATGTACTTTGATGCCAGTGTGTAGATCTTCTTGGTACCGGTTTCCGGGTGGCGCAATTCTTCAGAGGACAGGTCTGCCAGCAGTGCGGCGATGGCTTTGTCATGTGCAGGCGTTGCTATTCTGTGGATTTTGATGCATAGGCTCAGGGTCGTAGTCGCATCGCTGGGTTCAATTTCGCCACTTGAGACCAGCAACTGACGCACCAGCATTCAGGCCTCCTCTTGCTTGTTCAAGTGGCGGCGCAGCATGACCACCATCGCTGTGTCGCTGCGGCAGGCAATCATTTTGACTGCGGTGTCTTTGGCCGACTTCGATTGGTGCTGTCTTTGTATCACACGGGTCTTGGCGATGGTCTTTTCGAGTTCTTCGCGATGGGGGTTGAGGACCAAAGTGGCTTTGCTCAATTTCAAGTGGATTTCCACAGGGAGATTGACGTTTTCAGTCAGGCACTGAATAAAAACTGCGCATTATCAAAAGCGACGATAGACCACTGAAATCAGGGGGTGTGCGAGGTTTTGAGTTCTCGTTCAGGAAGTCCAATCACAATCGTGAAACAATGATTTGACAGCAATAATTCAGATAGGTAACTGAAATGACTACTTCCAATTGGATCAGCCGCAAGGTCAGCAAACTGATGCCCGGCAAAACCGTTCGCAAAAATGCGACTGAAAAGGCCGTTCGGACTGTGCAGGCCACTGTTGAACCATCGTCAGTGACCGAGTTGAACTCTCGGCCAGCCGGGGCGCAGCCCGTCGCGCCAGGCCTCGCCGACACGCCCGCGAGCAGCGGCACGCGTCGCACCCCACGCTCGACCACTGAACGTCTCAAGGCAACCTTTCGTCAGGATGACGAGGCCTTGTCGCCGCGCGAACTGCGCCACAAGCTGTCTGAACTGCTGGCGGTGGTTGACATCCAGGTCAGTGAAGTCGAAGGTGGTCGCCGCGCCCGGTTGCTGGCTCAGTGGTACGCTGCGGCCAAGCCCGAACAACGGCATGATTTGTGGCTCTTGATGAGCGAGCAGTTTGTGGCCGACCCGCAAGTCATCCAGCAGGCGCAGGCCGAGCTTGATGCCGCTCAGGGCACGCAAGACCAAGCTGTAGCGGAGGTTAATTTCCGTCGCGCCACGGTATCGCGGCGGCGGCGTTTGCTACAACGTTTCAGCGCCTTTGCCGAAGGGATCCGTTTTCTGGTCGATCTGCGTGCCGAGATGCTGCCCGCGCTCAAGTCCGACAAACGCTTGCAAGCGCTCGATGTCGAGATGGAGTACATGTTTTCAACCTGGTTTGACGTGGGTTTTCTGGACCTGCGCCGCATCTCAT
>DAOSLL010000016.1:0-16738 GCA_035368905.1 Rhodoferax sp. | reverse complement strand
AAAAAACGGCGAGGTGTTTCCGAAATGGTTGTCGATCTCAGCAGTGAAAGACCGGCACGGAGCGGTCACGCACTACATCGGTGCCTATATTGACATCTCGGAGCGCAAACTGGCTGAAGAAAAAATCAGAAAACTGGCGTTTTTTGACCAGCTCACCGGCCTGCCCAATCGCATCTTGCTGCTGGAGCGACTGCAGCAGACCACGGCGGCCAATGCGCGTGTGGGTGCCTATGGCGCGCTGCTGTTCCTTGATCTGGACAACTTCAAGGAACTCAACGACACGCGTGGCCATGCCAGCGGCGATGTCCTGCTCATCCAGGTAGCGCAGCGTCTGAGCGACAACTTGCGCCCGGGCGACACGGTGGCACGGCTGGGCGGCGACGAGTTCATGGTGATGTTGTCTGGCGTGGAGGCCAGCACGCTGGCTGCTGCCGCCATCGAGGTTGAGCTTGCCTGTCAGAAGCTGCTTGCAGCGCTGGCTCAGCCCTATGAACTGCTCAATGCCGACTTCCATTGCAGTGCCAGTATCGGCATTACCCTGTTCAGGGGGCAGGAGACCTCGGTGGACGACGTGCTGCGGCAGGCTGACCTGGCCATGTACCAGGCCAAAAGCCTGGGGGGCAACACCTTTGTGTTTTTTGACCCGGTCATGGAGTCTTCCGCGCTGGAGCATGCGCGCCTGGAAAGCGAACTGCGCCAGGCCATAGTCGCGGGGCAGTTGGAACTCTATTACCAGCCCCAGGTGTCGGGCAGCAGCGGCCAGATCGAAGGGGCCGAGGCGCTGGTTCGCTGGAACCATCCGCAGCGCGGGCTGGTGCCACCCAACGACTTTATTGCCCATGCCGAGCGCACCGGCCTGATCCTGCCACTGGGCCAGTGGGTGCTGGAAACCGCATGCCAGCAGTTGGCGGCCTGGGCTGGCAGGCCAGACATGGCGCATCTGACGGTGGCGGTCAATGTGAGCGCCCAGCAGTTCAAACTGCCGGATTTTGCCGAGCAGGTGATCGCCACGCTGACGCGCACCGGAGCCGCCCCGCAGCAACTCAAGCTGGAGCTGACCGAGAGTGTTTTTGCCGGCAATATTGATGAAATCGTGGCGATGATGGTCAAGCTCAAGGCGCTTGGCATCGGCTTTTCGCTGGACGACTTTGGCACCGGCTACTCGTCGCTGGCGTACCTGAGCCGCTTGCCGCTGGACCAGTTGAAAATTGACCGGTCCTTTGTGACCAACATTGAGTTGGGCGACAACAACATGGTCATTTGTGCCGCCACCATCAGCCTGGCACACAGCTTGCGCTTGAAGGTGGTGGCAGAAGGTGTCGAGGACAATGCCCAGCGCTATTTTCTCAGCACGGTGCACCGCTGCGACCTGCTGCAAGGCTATTTGTACAGCCGGCCTGTGCCACAGCAGGCGTTTGAAAAGCTGGTCGCGACCTGGCGGGCGCGGTGACAACGGGTCGGCAGGGTATTGCCAGTGGCTGGGTGCGAATCACTTGGCGCAGGTTACCGTACTGTTCAAATTTTTGCATCGTCACCGAATACGATGCCTTCGTGCCGCCTGCCCTGCAAGCTGTCGCGCCTGCATTCCGGCGCATGCACGCTACTTATTCAATAGCTGCCAGCGCATGTGGGACGGGGGCTACAGGGCTATTTTGTTCAATGTTTTGGCAATCATGGCGGCCAACTTTTTGATCGATGTGCGGTTGCCGTGTGACGGTCGTGGCTTTGCTTGGCGGCCTGGCGGTGCGGTCAATCAGACCGCAAACGTCGGCTGCTGGCACTGGCATCACGCTGGCAGGCGCGAGCGCGCCACCCGGCGCAACAGCCAGACCAGCCCGAGTGCCGCAATTGTCAAACCCACCACCAGCGCAATCCAGAAGCCCTGCGCCGCCATCGGTCGCGCCGGTGCCCAGGCCAGCCAATTTGGCGCAATGCCCAGCGCGTAGCCCAGCGGCAGCGAAAAAACCCAAAAGGCTGTCAAGTGAATCACCATCGGCGAGCGGGTCACCTTGTAGGCCCGAATGGCGCAACTGGTGACCACCTGGGTGGCATCGGACAACTGGAACAGCGCCGCCAGAAACAGCAGTTGCGCCGCCAGCCCGATGACCGCTGCATCACTGGTGTAGGCGCTGGCAATGGCGGTGCTGAAAGAGGCGATCAACAGCGCTGACAAGGCTGCAAAGCCCAGCCCCAGTGCCACCCCGACCCACGCCTGGTAGCGCGCCTGCACCGCATCGCCAGCCCCCAGCGACTGACCGACCCGAGTCAGCAGCGCCAACCCCAGGCTCAATGGCACCATGAACACCAGCGAGGTGAAATTGAGTGCAATCTGGTGCGCTGCCATTTGCGTGCTGCCAAATTCGGCCACCAGCAGCGCAATCAGGCTGAAAGCACTGGTTTCGGCAAAATAGGTGATGCCGATTGGCAGGCCCAGTTTCAGCAAGCTGCTGATTTGCCGCCACTGCGGCGGCTCGAAGTGACCAAATGGCCAGGTGCTGCGGTAAGCACTTGACTGGTGCATCCACCATAGCAAGGCGAATAAATTGAAGGCAACCGTGATCAGCGTGGCCCAGGCACAACCAAGCCCGCCGAGCCGGGGAAAACCGAGCGCGCCAAACACCAGCAGGCTGTTGACCACAATATTGAGCAACAACGACAGCAACGCAATCACCATCAGCGGCTTGGTCTGATTGATGCTGGTGCTGTAGCCGTACAGCACCCGGTAGCAGGCAAACAGCGGCAACGCCAGGCTGGTGACAAAGACAAACTTGATCGCCAGCACCCGCACCGGGGGCTCCAGCGTCAGGTGGTCAAACAGCAGCGCCGCCCAGTTGGCCAGCAGGCCGGCCAGCAGCCCCAGCCCGAGCGCTTGCCAAAGAGCCTGACGCACCACATGCGGCACGCCACTGAGGTCGCCCGCGCCAACCTGGTGCGCCACCATCGGGTTGACCGACATCATCAGGCCCATCAGGGTGATGATCAGCATGTTCCAGATCGACACGCCCAGGGACACTCCGGCCAGATCCTGCGCCGAAGCGTGACCAGCCATGGCGACATCCACCACGGCCATGCCGACGGTGGCCAGTTGACCAACCAGAATCGGCCAGGCCAGCAGCCACAGTGCGCGCACTTCGGCCAGAAAACGCTGCCGCTGGCTCGAATGGCGGATCAGTTGCTTCAGGGGAGTTAACAAATTTGATAGCAGTCTATGCAAGGTGGACGGGCGCTAGCGCCAAAGATGGCACCATGCGGTGGGGCAAGCTCGAACGAAGCGCCTGAATGTTGCTGTATCGCCATTCGGAGTGGCAGGCATCCGGGGCCATCAGGACAGGGTCAGCGTCGCAGCGTCAAAAACCGCTGGCCGATGCGCTGAAACCACAGGTCAACAATTGATTTGGCATCAGAAATGGAGGTTGCTTCAATCAATGATTTCCAGCTTGATGTCGTCCGCCCACAGGGTGCCAGCGCCTTCGAGCATGACACCGACGTTGATGGTCAAGGCGGTTGACAAGACCTTCAGGTCAATGCTGTATTGCTTCCAGTCTTGCGTCTGCTTGGCTCTCGCATCGACCATGTGGTTCCAGGCCAGGATATCGCCACGGCTGCCGATCATCTGCAGCACCAGGGCACCACCGCCATCAGTCGCGCCTTCGGTCTTAAGCTGCGCCGACAGTCGTGCGGTCTTGTTGATCCAGGCAGGCTGAAGCTGGATGTGCTGATTCAACAGGCCGAAGGTTTCTAATCCATAGCGGTGTATTTTTGCGCTGCTCGGTGCCGACCAGGCACCCTTGGAATCGGCTTGAAAGGTGTAGGACTGGCCATTGCTGTGTTCGGTTGCCAACCAGGAAACCAGCGCCCCGGTGGCAGAGACCTGATCAAACGAAGCATTCAAGACCGGAACTTCAACGACCGGCGGACTTGCGGCAGACTCGGTTCCGCCACCGCAACCCAAAAGTGCCATCAGGCATGCAAAAGTCAGCGCATCAAGTCGATGAATCATCCAAAATTCTCCAGTTCAAGTTGAAATATAAACCGCCATGTCATTGCTCCGCGGGAGCACTTGACCAAGTGCCGAGATCGCCCGAAAAAGCAATTGTGCCGCGTTAAAAAAGTCGTCTTGAAAGCCGACCCGGCCATAAGGCTTTTTTGAATTCGGCATCGCCTCAACCGAGGAATCCCGGATTTCCGGCTCTGCCAGGAATCAAGAATGGCATCTGCCGCAACAGGGCAACTTGGTCAACGACAGAAATTGTGCGTGGGCAAGAACACCCGGTCCGTCATTGTTCGTTACAAAATGGGGGTAAACGGACCGGCTTTTCAGGCACGCAAGACCAAGTATCGCACCGTGGCGCAGTCATTGAACCGCTGGAGAGCCATGCAACTGCACCCTGCAGGTCACGCCAAGGCTGCTTCGCTGCGCAAAAAAACAGCCCGGTTCAGTCGCGCAATTTCGGCGATGCTGGATGCGCCTGCCACTGGGCCACAGCGTAGCGAATCTGCACTGCAGCGTGTGCCCGTTCACCAATCAACCAGTTGATGGACACTGCAGCCGGGAGCAACTGTGAGAAAAAAAGCCGCTGTAAGATCGGCCCCTGTGCGGTTCGCAACCGAGGGCATAGGTCCAACTGGTGCCCAGCACTTTCGTTGTGTCGTTTCATGCCTGCTTTTGGATCGCATTGGTTCTTGGCCATGTTCAATTTTGTCTTGCGTCCGTAGCCCGCTCAGTCCAATAAGGGCTGACTGATTTTGCGGCGTGGCATCATTGGGCCCCATCGGACAACTACTGGTGACCTATGGGAATGTTGCAACAAGCTGTGCTGGTCGTGCTTCTGGCGGCATGCTGCCTGATCGCCCTGATGCTGGTGATCTTCGTGCAGCGTCTGGCGCGTCTGCGTTGGCAGCGCACGCGTTGCCACTCGGTGGTATGCGAAGACGTGCCGGCCAGCAGCCGTACGATTCTTGATTTGCCGGCCCAGCAATTGGCTGAGCTGGGTTTTGTTTACCGCTACAGCGGTGCTGCCAGAAGGGCATTGGTCAGCACCAAGGACGAGCCCCTGTTCTTTGATGTGTACCAGCACATTGATGGCCACACCCACGCCATGGTGTCACTGGCACCGGTGCCTGACCCGCGCCAGCCGTGCATGATCCAGTTGGTGACCAGTCTGGCCGATGGCAGTAACTGGACCACACTGAACCGCTGTCGGCACTATTCACCCATGACCATGCCGAACTGGCAGGTGTTTGACGATTACCTGCCGCAGTGGGCCCAGGCATGGCAGGCGCACCGGCAGCGGGTGCAGATGCTGCCCTTGCCGGACCTGTGTACCGACGGCATCGAAATCAAGCGCCGTCTGGACCAGACCTTTGAAGAACTGATTCCCCAGATGCTTCGGCAGGGGCAACTGGTGCCTATCGCCAACAGCAAGCACTACCGCCTGACCTGGCTGGCTGCCCTGCGTTTTGCTGCCATCGCGCTGGTTGGCCAATGGCGCGCTGCGTGGGCCACCCGCGGTCTGCCGCCAGCCACTGGGTATGCCGGTTCAGCAGACGGTCTGGCCGCTGACCTGCAAGCATTTGAGGAACAGCTTGCCTTGCGCCGCGCCGCCACGTCCGGCGGCACAGCCAAGCTTTTGATGTTTGTGGTAAGCGCCGCGTTGTTTCTGGTGGTGGGTGGCTGGTGGTTTTCCTGGAGCTTTGTGCCGGTGTTGCTGGCCGTGATTGCGCTCCACGAGGGCGGACATTTCCTGGCGATGAGGCTCACCGGCTATCGCAATGTGTCGGTGTTTTTCTTGCCCGGACTAGGTGGCCTGGCCACAGGAGAAAAGGCCACTGCCACGCCCATGGAAAAGCTGTTTGTCTATCTGGCCGGGCCGGTACCCGGCATTGTCATGGCGGGTGCAGCGTTCTGGGCGAGTTCGGCCGGGCATTGGCTTGCACCGGGCTGGCTGAACGAGTTTCTGATCGCGTCACTGGCCATCAACTACCTGAACCTGCTTCCCATCACGCCACTCGACGGTGGGCGTGTGCTCGAGACATTTGCGTTTGCACGCCACCCCCGCTGGCGCTTCGGATTTGCCGTGCTGTGTTGTTGCCTTTTGCTGGCAGGTGGCATTGCACTGGATGACCTGGTGCTGAAAGTGTTCGCCGTGTTACTGGCCATTGGCTTGTCGCACCAGTGGCATCTGATGCGCCTTGACCTGGCTGTAGCGCGCGACGACGCAAATGGGGTCGATGAGCCGCAGGCTCTGCGAAGGATATTTGCCGCGTTGCAGATGGCACCGTTTCGGGCCTGGTCCTTTGCCAGGCGAACTGCCGTTGCCACAGCGCTACTGCCGGAGTTGATGGGGCGACGACCGCGGCGCAGCGAGGCCTTTGTCGGCCTGTTGATCTATGCTGTTTGTTTGATCGGCCCGATTGCAGCAGCCCTGGTGGCAGTGCCCCAGTTGGGCGCAGTGCTGCCGTACATGGCATCTGGCTTGACCATGGCAGGCGATGATGTGGACCCCGAGCCCGCCGACCCGCCAGCGGCACAACCTGTCAACTGGAACGCCCGGCTGGCGCAGGCTGCAAACTTGTCCAGGGAAGACCTGTTACAGGCCTATCTGGGCGCAGGCCAGGAGGCCAATGGCGTTGAAGACCGGGACACCGCAGAGCGCCATTTCCGATTGGCCTGGGAAATTGCCAAAGATCTGCCGCTGCGCGACCTGCGCCGCATCGACGCACTCGAAGGGCTGGCGGCTGCGACCGACTCCGATCTGGAGCAGCATGACAACCTGTCGCGTATTGTTGCGGAACTGGTCCAGCCTCAGGGTGCCGAGCGTGTCCGCGTGGCCTCTGCCAAAGAGCAGTTGTCCTACGGCGACTTGCCAGCACCCGAGCGGGTGGCATTGTTGCGTGATGCAGTGGCCCTGAGGGCCGCTGCCATGCCGGCTCTTGACCACAGCTTGTCCTACACCCGGCTTGCCCTGGCCAATGCCCTGGACGCAAATGCCGACAGCGCTGGTGCAGAAGCCGTCTTGCAGACACGTATCGACAGCCTGCCAGTGCCCGATGCTGGAGACCGAACGCGCAAAGGCTTGCAAAATGCGCTCGCGGGTGTCTTGTCGCGCATTGATCTGGCCTGGTTTCTGATCGACCATGGGCGCGCAACAGACGCAATGCAGATGGCCGCACTGGCGCTGCAGAACCTGCCGGCCAAGGTCACCGTAAGCTGGACCGGGCCGCAACAACAGGTACTGGAAGTGCTGGTCTGGGCGCATCTGCTGGCACCACCCACCCCGGCACTGGCGGTGCATTGGAAGGCCTATGACCAAGCGCTTCGCAACCGCTTTGCGGGAGGGCGCAAGCTGCTGTTTCATGAGGCCGACCGCGCACTGGTAGCCCAGGCACTGCAGGATGCCAATCTGCAGGCAAGTGCAAAAAAGGGCGTTCAAGAAGCGATGTCAACAATGGCGCAGCGGCCCGCCATGCTGTGCCAGCCGCCGCAGGCCACACAGCGCCCAAATTGGCGCAGACTGCAGCAGGATGGACGCCGACGCATACTGGCCGACCTGGGTGGCTGCGGACCTGCATGACCCTACTGCGCCGACAAGCATATTGCCTTGGCCCAAAGGCGTGATGCAGGAACTGGCTGATTGCGTTTCCAGATCGATGCGACATTGGGCGCAAAGCCGCAGACAGTGCCGCAACACGGCACGGCAAAGCAACAACATGGCGCATTGATATGGAAATGGCATGAGGCCCTGGTCACCATCGCCAAAACCGAAGCGCTGGGTGGCTGACCCGTGACCCGGCATCTGGCCTGCGCTGGGCACAGCCATGCCGACCGGTTTCGCAGCGCAAATCAGGAAGCCTGATGTCAAAGCCTGTCTAACGGCTTTGGGTGAATATTCCTGCGACGCGTGATCTGTCGCTGCACGCGGCTTATTTGCCGTTGATCCCCAGCAACTCGACCTCAAAAAGCAGTGTGGCGTTGGGCGGAATCACGCCACCGGCACCACGCTCGCCGTAGGCAATCGATGCCGGGCAGGTCAATTTGGCCTTGCCACCCACTTTCATGAGGCCTACCCCTTCGGTCCAGCATTTGATGACACCGCTTAAAGGGAACTCAATCGCCTGGTTGCGCTTGTAAGAGCTGTCAAATTCACGGCCGTCGGGAAAGGTGCCACGGTAATTGACCTTGACCTTGTCGCTGGCCTTGGGGCTGTCACCGGTGCCATTTTTGGTTGAAAGATAGACCAGCCCACTGGCGGTCACTATGGCACCGGGTTCCTTGGCGGCCGCGTCCAAAGTGGCATCGGCAGCCCAGGCAGCGGGCAGGCAAATCAAACTGGCGGTGGCCAGCATCAAGGTGGCTTTCTGAGTCATTTTCATAGGATTTTTGGATCTCGCTTCAATTGGCCCTGCATCATAGTCTGCGTTGCGCTGGCAGTTGACCTGCCGTGGACCAGCTTACATCTCGTCTAACGGATCGGGCAGGTCGGTGGCCTGCTGTGAGGCGCCGACGATATGGTCGAATTTGCCTTGCCGAAAGAGTTTGAGGAAAGCAACCACCACCGTCGGGTCGAACTGTGTGCCCGCACCGGCTTCAATTTCACGGGCAGCGCGCTCCGCTGGCCAGGGCTCCTTGTAAGGGCGGGGGCTGACCAGCGCGTCAAACACATCGACCACGCTGACGATGCGGGTCACCAGATGGAACTCGCGTGAGGGGCGGCTGTCAGGGTAACCTTTGCCGTCCCATCGCTCATGGTGGTGACGCGCTACGTCGCAGGCCACGCCCAGAAACCGGTCACGTTCCAGGATAATGCCACCGATGTGGGTGTGCGTGCGCATCAGGTCGAACTCTGCCGCATCAAGTTTGCCGGGTTTGCCCAGAATGGCATCGGGAATGCCAACTTTGCCGACATCGTGCAGGCGACTGGCTTTGCCGTAAAGGCTGGATTCAAATGGCGAGATGCCCAACTCGATCGCCACCAGACGCGTGTAGTGGTCAATGCGCCGGATGTGGCTGCCGGTGGTGTGGTCCTTGAACTCGGCCACCTTGGCCAGCATGTCAGCCATATGGTCATGTGACCGGGCCAGGTCAATGTGCAGGCGCAGGTTTTCCAGTGCGTTGGAGCATTGCTGGGCCACCATGTTGATCAGTCCACGGTCGGCATCGCTGAGCTCCTGGGTCGGCTCGATATAGACAAAACCGGCCGGCTTGCGCTGCACCAGCAGGGGCACCACGTAAGCGTCCTTGCGCAGGCCTGCGGGCATTTGCCCGGTCAGAACTGCCTCTGAACACTGGGCGCGGATGTTCTCAAAGCGCTCCTGGGCGGCCAGATTGCCCGAACTTGCCTGCACCGTGACATCGCGCTCATCAAAGGTGGCAATGATGCCGCCGACGGCGGAAATAAAACTTGAATCCGAAAGATTGCAAAGCCCGATGATCTGTGTCAGGACACCCTGAAAAAACTGTTGCAGTGAACGGTTGGTGATGCGGTAAATGTCGGGCGCGGCCTCTAGCACCCGCGCAAGACCCTGGCGGTTGAGGTCGATGGTGCGCAGATCGCGGAACGACTTGAGTGCCGCGCGCACCGCCGTGTAGAGGCGGCTGGCGGTAAGTTCGGTCTTGTCCTTGTAGTCGTCGATGTCATAGTGGTCAATGACAAATCGCTCGGGTGCCAGACCGGGCTGCCCGGTGCGAATGATCAGGCGGATCATCAGGTTCTTGAGGTCTTTACGGATGTACTCCACCAGCCTCAAGCCGGCATCGTCGGTTTCCATTACCACGTCGATCAGCGCCATCGCAATGTCCTTGTGCGCGGCCAGCAACTCGCGGGCTTCGTAGGCGGAACTGGCCTCCAGAATGTTCAGGTCGCGGTCGGCAAAGCGAAAACCATTGAGGTTCAGCCGCGTCACCTCACGCATGTCAGGTTCATCATCCACCACCAGCAGCTTCCAGTGGTGGTGCGGGCCAGCGGGATGGTCGGCGCTGGCAGCGGGCTCGCTGCGGGTACGTATGAGTTTCATGGCTGGTTTTCCTCCTGCAAGGGCAGGATCTCCTGCGCAAATTTGATGGTGAATGTGCTGCCAACGTTGGGCTGGCTGTCACACACAATCGTGCCACGCAGTTGCACGGTGACAATGTTGTAGCAAATATACAGACCGAGTCCGGAGCCACCACTGGCCCGACGAGTGGTGTAGAAAGGCTCAAAAATGCGCGCCATTTGCTCGACCGACATGCCGACACCATCGTCGGCAAAGCGCATCAACACCTGGCCTTGCTCAAGCATGACAGAGATGTGGATGTTGCCGGCACGCGCGCCGTTGTCAAAAGCGTGTTGCACCGCGTTCATGATCAGGTTGGTGAGCAGTTGCTCCAGCAAACCTGGCACACCCTTGACTGCCAGGTGGTCGGTGCAATCGATGTGGATGGCAATGGGCAAGCGTTTGAGGGTGTGCTGCAGGGTAAAGCACACATCATTGATCAGTTCGCGCATGTCAAAACGGCGCACCTGGTCGGAGCTCTGGTCAATGGAGGTGCGCTTGAAGCTCTGCACCAGCGAGGCTGCGCGGCGCAGATTGGACAGCGCCAGCGCGCCGCCATGGCGCAGGTGATCGAGTGCTTCGCGCAGCGTGGCCTCATCAACCTCGTCCTGGCCCAGCAGGGTGTTGATGCGCGCCAGCGTTTCTTCATGTTGGGAAATGGCCCCCACAGCCACTCCCACCGGCGTGTTGACCTCATGCGCAAAGCCGGCCACCATGCGCCCCAACGAGGCCATTTTCTCGCTTTGCACCAGTTCTCCGCGAGTCATCTCCAGCTCTTGAATCTTGCCAATCAGCTCAAACCAGCGCCTGCGCAGCAGTTCCAGCAGGCTCCAGCCCAGTGCCGCAATCAGCACAAACACGGCCGCATGAATCAGGGTCGATTGATGTGTGTTGGCCCGGATGGCGGCTTCAATCGGGGCATAGCGTTGCGATACGCTGATGCCACCGCGAATGCTGCCAAGCTCGTAGCCTTGCTCGGCATGACAGTGCAGGCAGGGCCTTTCCACTCGCAGCGGTGCCATGTAACGCAGCAGGGCACCATCTTTGCTGGACTCCACTGAAATGGCTTCTTTGGCACCTGCTTCAAAGCCGGTCAGCGCTTGGCGCTCCCAGGCATCGGGTTCATTGAGCGGCCGAATTGGCTTGAGGCTGGTCAGGCGAAAAATTGCGCCGCTGTCAATTCGGGCAATTTCGCCGACCAGGCGCGTCATGTAGGCGGGGTTGACCAGCGTCAACGCCACGCCATCTGTGGTGATCACGTCGCGACGCGGGTGGCGCAGGTAGGGATTGGGTTGGGTGGCTGGTGTGACATGAACATAAACGCCGCCATGGCTGGCATTCCAGTTGCGCGTCAGTACCACCATGCGAAACATGTCGCGGGCACCTTGCGTGGCCACCTGTACGCTGGTGAGTTCAATGTCTTTCAAATGCGATTGCAGCGACCAACCTACCGATGCCGCCCACAACACCAAAAATATCAGCCAGTAGCGCCGCAGGCGAATGGCGGCAGGAAGGACCGTGTGATGCGATGGAGCCATCATGTTGTGGCGTGGCAGGCCGGTTGAGTTTGATGAATGATGACCATGTCCTTAGCCCAGCCGCGGCACGATGCGGTGGCCGATGGTGCCGTGTCCCGGCAGATGAAACACCGCCACCGTGGTCAGCAGATCTTGCGCCTGTGACTTCAGGCTGCTGGCAGCGGCAGCCATCTCTTCCACCAGCGCGGCGTTTTGCTGTGTCACCTGGTCCATTTGATCGACGGCTTCGCCGATTTGTGCCACACCAATTGACTGCTCGCTGCTGGCCGAGCTGATCTCGCCCATGATGGCGGTCACCCGCTTGATCGCGTCCACCACCTCGGTCATGGTGGTGCCGGCACGGTCCACCAGAGTGGTGCCATGTTCCACACGCTCCAGGCTGGCGGTGATCAGCGCTTTGATCTCTTTGGCGGCATCAGCAGAGCGGCCAGCCAGTGAGCGCACCTCGCTGGCCACGACTGCAAAGCCGCGGCCCTGTTCGCCGGCGCGTGCCGCTTCCACTGCGGCATTGAGTGCCAGGATATTGGTCTGAAAGGCAATGCCATCAATCACGCCGATGATGTCGGCAATCTTGCGCGAGGCGTTATTGATGTCGCGCATGGTGTGCACCACCTGACCCACCACGTCACCACCCCGCACCGCCACGGTGCTGGCGCTTTGCGCCAACTGGTTGGCCTTGTTCGCGCTGTCGGCGTTCTTGCTGACGGTGGAACCAAGTTGCTCCATTGAGGCGGCGGTCTGCTCCAGCGCACTGGCCTGCTGCTCGGTGCGGTCCGACAGGTCGGTGTTGCCCTGGGCGATTTCGGCACTGGCGGTGGCCACGCTCTCGGAGCCGTGCATGACAGCAGTGACGACCTGTTCCAGGTGGGCGCGCATGTCTGCCAGGGCCGCCATAAGCTGCCCGAGTTCATTGGTTCCGAGCGTCGGCACCTCGACTGCCAGATTGCCATCAGCTACGGCGCGCGCCACCTTGACAGCATCACTCACCGGCCCGGTAATGCTGCGCACAAAATACAGGGAAAGTGCAGCACCGCATCCCAGGCCGATCACCATGCACACCAGTACCAGCAGCATGCCACGCCGGGACGCATCGGCACGCTCTTGCAGCGCCTTGTCCATCATCTGCATGGCATCGGCATTGAATGCAAACAGGCCGTCTATGGTGCGGGTGAACTCGTCAAAGTAATCCGGCGCGGGGTAGTTGATCTCAGTGGCACCAATCAATACCTGGTTGGCCAGGGCCAGCGCCTTGTCCACGGCTGCGTGGCTTGCCTGGGCTTTGCTTTCCAGGGCAGCCCGCAGCGTGGCATCGGCGGCGGTGGAAACCTTCAGGTTTCTGAACATCTGGCCCTGCAATTCCAACACCCGCTTTTGCAGCGCCTGAAGGGTGGCACGTCCTTCCGGCGGCAGTGTGGTCTGGGTCAAAAAGCCGCTGCCCGCGGCGCGCATCACGCCCAGGTTTTCCGCCAGCCAAGGCATATCCACCAGGCTGGCACGTATCAGATAGGCGGTGCCGATGTCGGCATCCAGATTCAGCCCGAATTCAACCAGCAGCTCTTCACTAACCAACAGTTCTGCGGCAATCAGCTCGGTGTGCAGCCTGGTGCTTTCTGCGGCCTTGATCTGTTTGCCCGCCACGGATTGTTCCAGCGTGCGCCAGCTCTGGCGCAGGCTTTGCCAATGGGTCATGTGGGCTGATGACACGGCGGAAGCTTTGAATTCAGCATCGGCAGCGTCCAAGGCCTGGTCCAGTTTGTCTTTGAGCGCCGGGCGGCGGGCGGCCAGCGTTTCGTTGCCACTGAGCATGCTAGCCGACATGCCTCTATGCGTTTGGGTGAGCTGTATCATCCTGTTCAGTGCAATCAGCGGGGCACTGCCGCGCTTCTCCAATGCGGCCTTTTTTTGCTGGGAAAAGGAATGGTTGAAATACAAGAGCGCGGGCAATGCGGCTACGACCAGGGCGATCAAACCCAAAATCACAAATTTCTGAATCAGACTGAGTCGGTGTTGCATAGAGCACGCCTTTACCTATTTTGAATCCCGCCATCACAATGCGACCAGTGACCGACGGTTGCGTCTAGCCACCAATTCATTGAATATTCCGCGCAAACAGGACAGGAAATTCAACCAACGAATTGAAACTCCAACCGGATGAGGCCAACCTGGCAAGTCGGCAAGTCGGCAGCTTATCCTTCTGTCGCTAACGTTCATCCTATAACGGAAAGCAAGCCATGTCAGTCATCCAAATCTGAAACTTATCGCCCAAAATCCTAGCGTATGGCCAGATTTTTCCGAGCGCTTCAGGAATTTTTACCGGGTGAATGTCGTCTGGATGAGCTTCGCCGATCAGATGGCTGCGCCATCAGCACACCCCCGCCTGACAATCTGAAGTTCAGGTCAAGCCGCGCAATGTGCCCGACCAGTCGACCACCGGCCAGGAGCCGGATGCCATTTTTTTTTACATCATCACCATCCGCGACTCCGGTCGGGTATTCCTAGCGCGCGCTGTCTGCCATCGGCTTTGGGGATGAGTGCGCAATTGCGCAACATCTTGCATGTTCTCAGTCAAGACTTTCCGGTCTTGAACGATTTCTCAGACTGCCGGATATGAATGCTACGGGCGAACGCCACATCGCGGCTGTGCGACATCATTCAATTAAATGGTCAAAAGCCCCGCCAGTCAGCTTGACTGCGGGGCTTTCAGAATTTTATTTTACTATGCTTTAAATAGCTTCTTGCGCAATAGAGACAAGGGCTAGAGCGTTATTTCCTTTATAAAACTCAAACCAGCAGAGCGTTCACCCGCTTGACGTAGGCCGCCGGGTCATCGGGCATGCCACCTTCGGCCAGCAGCGCCTGGTCAAACAAAATGTGCGCCAGGTCGTTGAAATGCACCGAGCCGTCGAGTTTCTTCACCAGCGGATGGTCGGCATTGACTTCGAGCACCGGTTTCACATTTGGCGCAGTCTGGCCAGCCTGCTTGAGCATGCGTGCGAGTTGCGTGCTCATGCCATGGTCTTGCACTACCAGGCAAGCCGGAGAATCGACCAGCCGGGTGGTCACGCGAACATCTTCAGCCTTGTCTTTCAGTGCCTCTTTCAGCTTGGCCAGCAGGGGCTTGAAGGTCTCGGCAGCTTCTTCGGCAGCCTTCTTTTCGGTTTCATCCTGCAGCTTGCCCAGGTCCACCTGGCCCTTGGCCACGCTTTGCAGCGGCGTGCCGTCAAACTCATGCACATAGTTCAGCGCCCACTCATCGACACGGTCGGTCATCAACAGCACCTCAATGCCCTTTTTCTTGAACACTTCCAGTTGCGGGCTGTTCTTGGCTGCGGCCAGGGTGTCGGCGGTGATGTAGTAGATGGCTTCCTGGCCTTCTTTCATGCGCGCCTTGTAGTCGGCAAAGCTGACGCTGACGGCATCGGTGGTGCTGCTGGCAAAGCGCAACAGCTTGGCAATGCGGTCCTTGTTGGCAAAGTCTTCGCCCAGACCCTCTTTCAGCACAGCACCAAATTCGCTGTAGAACTTGGTGAACTTGCCAAGGTTTTTCTCGGCTTGCGCCTTGTCTTCTTCGCTGACGACATCGGTGATGCCATCGGCTGACGGTGCGGCCTCTGGCAGCTTGTCACTCTTGGCCAGGTCTTCCAGCATGCCCAGCACGCGTTTGGTGCAGCCGTCGCGGATGGCTTTGACATCGCGGCTTTCCTGCAGCAGTTCACGGCTCACATTCAATGGCAAGTCGGATGAATCGACGACACCCTTGACAAAGCGCAGGTAGGTCGGCAGCAGGCTCTCGGCATCGTCCATGATGAAAACACGCTTGACATACAGCTTGACCCCAGCCGACTTTTCACGGTTGTACAGATCAAACGGTGCCTTGCCCGGAATGTAGAGCAACTGGGTGTACTCGGTGCTGCCTTCGACCCGGTTATGGGTGTGGGCCAGCGGCGCTTCCATGTCGTGGCTGATCTGCTTGTAAAACTCGGTGTATTCATCGGCGCTAATGTCCTTCTTGGCACGCGCCCAGATCGCGTTGGCCTTGTTGACGGTTTCCCATTCGCCGGTTTTCACCATGCCACCAGGCTGGCGACCGCCCTTTTCGTCGTTCGGGTTGATCAGCTCGCCATCTTTCCACTCTTCCTTTTCCATCAGGATCGGCAAGCTGATGTGGTCAGAGTACTTATTGATGATGCTCTTGATCTTCCAGGCGCTGCAATAGTCCATGGCGTCGTCGCGCAGGTGCAGCGTGACGCTGGTGCCCCGTTCGGCACGATCAATCAGTTCCACCTCGAAATTGCCAGCCCCGGCGCTGACCCAGCGTACCCCTTCAGTGGTCGGCAAACCGGCCCGGCGGGACTCAACAGTGATCTTGTCAGCGACGATAAAGCCTGAATAAAAGCCCACGCCAAACTGGCCAATGAGCTGGCCTTGCTGCGATGCGTTGGCCTTCTGGTCACCGGTGAGCTTGCTCATGAAATCTTTGGTGCCGCTCTTGGCAATCGTGCCGAGGTGCTCGACCGCCTCGATCTCGCTCATGCCGACGCCGTTGTCGGTGATGGTCAGGGTTTTGGCATCCTTGTCAAAAGTGACCTTGACCTTGAGTTCGGAGTCAGACTCATAAAGCCCGGTGTTGTTGATTGCTTCAAAGCGCAGTTTGTCGCAGGCATCCGAGGCGTTGGAGACCAGTTCGCGCAGGAAGATCTCTTTGTTGGAGTACAGCGAATGGGTCACCAGGTGCAGCAGTTGTGCAACTTCGGCCTGGAAGGAAAGGGTTTGTTTGCTCATGGGGTATGCGTGTTCTCAGGGCATTAATAAAACCGGCGACAGACGCGCCGACACTCAAGCGACCTGTTAGCTAGGGGTGATATCGCATATTTCAAGGGGCATGTTCAGCTCAGTACACCGGTCACGTGTTTTGCCCGCTTGACTCAGCTAGCGACTTGGTTGGTTTGCGTTGTCCCATGTGTAGCGCTGAAACAGCCCGCAGTCCACCAACAGACGCTTGCCGCAAGCTGCACCAGGTACTTGAAGCCGGCGACAGTGCCAGCACCACCCAGGAATGTGATGTTGACACTCACGGGTGGCTACACACAGTTGGTGCAGATTGAAAAAAAGCGCCATGCAGCTCCGTGGCTGGATGGCGCTCATTTTTTGCGGACGAAACGCCTGTG